>JAJTIA010000029.1 GCA_021299995.1 Candidatus Jidaibacter sp.
ATAAAGGGATACGGATGTATTTGATGGAGCGCTATTAGTAGAACCTGGAGTTTTTGTTTCAGAGTTAAGTGACTTAGTGCCGTTGGATAGGCTTGGGGAGAAGTTGACTTCGCTTGCATCGAAGGAATCACCTTTTATGCTAAGATTTTTGTTTTTTCCACCTTCAAAAGAAAATGAAAATTGGCTTGCACCTAATTTTGTAAATGATGAAGTCGCTTTTAAAATAGTATTATCAGAATCTAAAACAAGATGACCCTTGCTATCTATAGTTGGTAATTTGAGATAATAATCATCAACTATGAATTTATCTTTATCTGGCTTTACTAGCATGCTCAAGAAAGCAGGTTCAGATATTTTTTTGCGGACGTTAAGCCTTGGATGATTGATTGTAGAATCTGTTAGATCTAAAACCAGCTTTATCTCTTCAGTACCCTTCGATTCATTTAATTGTATAGATGCCATAAAGTGATTATTTATAAATTCTGGCTTTTCTATCCCCATTCCTGCAACATCATCCCAGCTAAATCTTGATTGTACTTTTACTGTTCGTGTATCTTTTAGTATATTCTGTGCCAGATCTACATATGCTTTAGTTTTTCCATTGATCAATGCAGAGCCTGTAACTTTAGCTACGAAATTTTTGAAGTTGATTTTAAATGCACCATTAGTAAAGCCATATTCTCGATAGATCTTTTTATTAGATACATCCTTTGCATCAGCAGTAACTGATAGATCAAGCTCCTCCATTCCTATATCACCATCTCTTATAGGCATCTTTAGATCTATGTTTGCGCTTCCTGTTCCAATAAAACCCTTCAAAGATGTGTTATCCCTTTCAGCATGTTTAAATGATAAGTCTATCATATCTTGTAGGTTTCCATTTGCTACCGCGTTTATGCTTAAATAGCTTTTACTAGACGAAAGATCTCTTATCTCACCTTGTGCTTTTGTAAGGGATACAGCATCCAATTTGCCTTTCGATATATCGAACGCTATCAAATCAGGTGTTATCTTTATTGTGCCAGAAACATCTTCAACGGGTTTGATTGTATCTATATAACTTATTGATGTGCCCTCTAGCTCTAACACTAATTCTATCTTGCTGTTATTTAGCTTTTTTTGTTCCAGCTCTTTTAGATTAAGATCTATGTATCCTTTGCTTGATTTAATAGACCCCTTGCTTATGTGCTCGAAAACCCAGTCACGTGTCCGTGACATAGCCGTTTTAGGCCATAAATTTTCTATGTCTGAGATTTTGGCTGCTCCTGTGTTGAACTTAGCTATTATGTGGTTTGCGCCTAATATATTTTTATATTCTAATGTTGAAAAAAGCTCGATATTACCTATTTTGGCCTTTAGCTTCTCTACCATTATCTCTTGGCAGTTATTGTTGCAGTACCCATGCATCGAGAACTTATCTATCTTGGTATCTTGATTGATGAAATCGTTTTTATTTATCATGCCATGTACGTTATTGACATCAAACTCAATGTAATCCACAGATCTAGAGCCTCGTAACAAAGCCTTAAACCCGACGTCGAAGTCTATGTTAGATTTCTGCAATTCTGGTATTATGATGCCAAATTCTTCTAAAGAAACATTGGAAAGCTTACTGATGGTACCTTTTACGGTTAGGTGCTTATTAGAGGTTGTGTCAATATTTGCTTCAAAAACACTGTTTTTGTTATTAATGGTAATATCGCCATAGATAACAAAAATTATTTTACCATCTTTAAGGTCTGGTTTTATTATTAGGTCATTTATTATAATATTAGCCTTTTTTTGGTCTGAGATATCTACTGCAAACGCTGTGTCTGTAAAAGATAGACTAAACTTTAAAAGTTGTTGTTTATGCTTGTTAATGTAGTCATTTATTGCCTGTATCGGCAAAGAATTTGATGCTATATTCCCCTGCACTTCTTTGTAAGAAATGGTTGGTTTTGATACTTGAACATTTAGCAAATTATGATGAGTTTGTGGGAACAGTGCTAGAGGATCAAGCTTTATTACTATATTTTCAGTGCCAAGTTCACCTTTGTTTTCATCCAATAATTTAAAATTCACTAAGCGGAATTCTAGACGTATCTGCCTGTCTAAGCCCAACTCTACATCGTCGATTGATAAAGCAAGATTGTCTGGTAAAATTTCTGTAATCGTAGATGTGATGTAAGATGCTAAAAATGGTACGCTTCTATACCCTGTGGATATCCAAAGAAATACAGAAGAAAATAAAAAGAACAGTGCAATTAAAACATAGCTTGCAAATCTCACTGCAGTTTTTATTGTCTTTTTTAACTTACTATCAGTGCTCAACCAACTAATCCCTTTAATTATGAAGTACCCATTTTATATTTTATGTATCGTTTTTGCAATTTGTTTCAATGCAGAAGCAAAGCAACAGAATAAACCCGATGATTCAAAGCTTGTAATCAAATCTCTTGAATCATATATGCTTAACATCTCAACACTTGAGGCAGAGTTTGAGCAATTAGGCAATGCATCCAAATCTCGCAAAGGCAAGCTTTTTATAAAAAAGCCAAATGAGGCAAGAATAGAATACTATACTCCAGAAAATGAGCTAATAATTGTGAGTGAGGGGCTGCTTGTATATTATAACTTTGAGCTTGAAGAAAAGAACTTAGCTAATCCAAATGATATGTTCTTAGATTTTATATTTAATAAAAACTTTATGCTCACAAGAGACGCACAAATTACAAAATTTGTATCATTCCCAGACAGGGCAGAGGTTGCATTTAAGATCAAGAAAGATCCAATGGACCGTGAGATCACAATAAGATTTGCAAAAAACCCTGTTGAGATTAGCAGCATATCTGTCTTAAATAATAACGAGACTATCTCTCTCATGTTTAACAAACTGGAGATTAATGGTTTTATAAATGACAGGCTCTTCAATTTAGACTATCTGGTGATGAGTAAATAGGGTTTGAAAATAATAAAAACAATCTTATCAACACTAAGCAGAAAAAAACAGCCTACAGAAGACTATCTCACCAATTCTTCTCTATATCCTGATTCCCAAGTGCGATAAAATGAGGGTTTAATAGAGTCTTATAAACTAATGGTTGCTTATCTAGCTTATATATTTCGCCACCAACTGCTCTTAGTATCGCATGCCCTGCAGCTGTATCCCAAGCATTTGTATCTTTGAACCTTGGATATATATCGCCTCTTCCTTCTGCGATTAACGCTAATTTTATAGAACTTGTTATTGGTGTTACTGTTTTTACCTTATAACCACAAATTAAATCTTGTAGTTTTGTGTCTAAGTTCCGGTATGAGACTAAAAAGTCATACCCATTGCCAAAGTCAGAGTTTGCTGAAATCTTAGATGTTTTAGAGCCTCTATGTGAGAATGCACAAGACTCATCATTCCAGTAAAGTGTGTGATCAAGTGGTGAATATAAAAAACCGAAAAGAGGCACTCCATTCTTTACAAGTGCGATATTAACAGTAAAGAATCCTCGCTTTGTGATAAAAGAATGTGTGCCATCAAGTGGGTCTATGATCCAGAATAAATCTGAATTCTTCATTATATCATGGTTTTTCAAGTTATCGTTCTCTTCAGATATGATAGGTATCGAGCTTATAGATTTTATACCACTTATTATTATTTCATTAGCTTCTAGATCTGCCTTTGTAACAGGAGAAGAGTCTTCCTTTTCTATGACTTCTAGATCTTCTAAATAATAATGATTTAAAAGCTTGCCAGCCTTAACGGAAAGCTTTTTGATTTTTTCTATCGATTCATTATTCAGCAATATATTCATGTTTTTTAGCCAGCTGTTTTACAGTTTCTACTATCTTAGAGCAATTGAGCCCAGCATATTCATACATATTATAAGGCGCAGCATGCTCTATGAACTCATCTGGCAAAGTTAAGCTTCTAAATGTAAGTGCGCCTCCATCAAGCAAGCCTTCGTCTTCTAAGAACTTTCCAACCCAAGATCCAAAACCACCTACAGAGCCCTCTTCTATTGTAATCAACGAGCTGTGGTTGCTAGCTAAATCCTTGATCAGATTGGTATCAATAGGTTTTGCAAAACGTGCATCTGCTATTGTTACATTTATTCCTGAATCTTTCAGAAGTGCTCCGGCTTTCTCTACTTCTTGTAGCCTTGTGCCCAACGACAGAATTGCTATATCGTTACCTTCTTTTACAATACGGCCTTTACCTATGGGAAGTGCTTTGAGCTTGTTAGGAATCTTAGCCCCAGTCCCTTCGCCCCTAGGGTACCTTACTACTGATGGCATATCATTTATTTCATGCGCTGTTTTTATCATAGCTACAAACTCTGCTTCATCGCTTGGAGACATTATCACGATGTTTGGCAAGCACATGAGATATGCAAGGTCGAAAGAGCCAGCATGAGTAGGACCGTCTGCGCCTACCAGACCTGCCCTGTCTAGCATGAATCTGACAGGTAATTTCTGTATTACAACATCGTGCACTACTTGATCGTACCCGCGCTGCAAGAAAGTTGAGTATATCGCAACAAATGGTTTTATTCCTTGAGTCGCAAGGCCAGCCGCAAAAGTTACTGCGTGTTGCTCTGCAATTCCTACATCTATAACTCTATCAGGTAGAGTTTGCGCCATTATGTTTAAACCTGTCCCAGAAGGCATAGCCGCAGTGATTGCAAATATATCTACATCATCTTGAGCTATTTTTGTCAATGTTTCGCCAAATACTTTTGTGTATGTAGGAGACACAGATTTAGGTTTTTCTTGGACTTTGGTGTCAGGGTCGAACTTCGATACAGCATGATAACTTTCTACACAAGCAAATGGGGAGTTGAAACCCTTACCTTTTTGTGTCTTGATGTGAACTAAAATAGGGCTTTCTATGCCATCATCATCTTTTAAGTTAGAAAGTATAGATGCTAAACTTTCTATATCATGCCCATCAAGTGGCCCTACATAGTGGAATCCCATTTCTTCAAAGAAATTGCCACCGCTCACAAAGTCCTTTGCATACTGCTTTGTTTTTTTTGCGAAATGCTCAAAAGGCTCTGGCATTTGGTGTATAAAGTTCTTAGCCATCTGTCTAAACGATAGATACGGCTTTGATGACATTAGCTTACTTAAGTATTGCTTCATAGAACCAACATTAGGGGCTATCGACATTTCGTTATCGTTCAAGATCAAAAAGAATTTGCCTTTTAAGCAGCCTATATTGTTCATAGCCTCATATGCCATACCAGCCGTTAATGCCCCATCACCAATCACCGCTACAACGTCAAATTTTTTGTTTTGTATATCGCGTGCTGCAGCTATTCCTAATGCTGCTGATATCGAAGTAGAGCTATGCCCTGCACCGAACACGTCATACTCGCTCTCCGATCTTTTGAGGAAGCCAGAAAGTCCACCTTCTTGCCTTAGCGTATGCATTCTGCTCTTGCGGCCTGTTAATATTTTATGTGGATATGCCTGATGGCCTATGTCCCAAACTATTTGAT
The DNA here is from genome assembly GCA_021299995.1 of Candidatus Jidaibacter sp. Classification (GTDB taxonomy): domain Bacteria; phylum Pseudomonadota; class Alphaproteobacteria; order Rickettsiales; family Midichloriaceae; genus JAJTIA01. The sequence continues at coordinate 5,478 of JAJTIA010000029.1, forward strand.
CTTCCGGTGTATCAAAAACATAATGAAGAGCAACAGTGAGCTCTATAACGCCAAGGCCTGCGCCCATGTGCCCCCCAGTCTTAGAAACTAGATTGATAGTTTCTTCTCTGAGCTCGTCCGATATTTGTCTTAGGTCTTCGATTGCGAAGCTTTTTAGGTCAGTTGGGGTGTTGATCCTATCTAAAAGTCTAGATTTAAGTTTTTTAGCATGCATTCTAGTTCACTGATTAATAAAAGTAAGTATGATGATTATACCAATTAAATTAGCTAACAAAACATTAAATTGTAATTATCTAAAAAGTTCTTTAAAAAGAGGTGCATAGCAATTATTTATTCTTATGGTCGCAACAGTACATAGCATAGCCTTTCAGGGCTTGGAAACGAAATTTATAGAGGTGCAAGTCCAAATATCACCGGGCTTGCCTTCGATCTCAATAGTTGGCTTAGCAGATAAAGCGGTAGCCGAATCAAAAGAGCGCATTAGAGCAGCGTTTCATAGTTTGTCACTATCGTTTCCGCAGAAGAAACTTACTATAAATCTTGCACCTGCAGATATACACAAGGAGGGAAGCCATTTTGATTTGAGCATAGCTTTGGGCATTCTGTCTGAGATGAATGTTATAAGGCAGCAGGATGTAGATGAGTTTATCGCGATTGGCGAGCTTTCTTTGGACGGTAGAATAAATTCTGTAAGTGGTGTTTTGCCAGCAGCGATTGCAGCAAATTCGATTGAAAAGGGGATAGTTTGTCCAATCGGTAATGTTGATGAGGCTGTATGGTCTGGAAATAATTCGATTGTTGCGCCATCTAATCTTATGGAAATCATAAATCATCTGAATAGTACGCAGGTGCTTGAAAAGCCTAAAAGCTTCAACATAAAGCCAGATAACGAGAACTATCTAGATCTTAAGGATATCAAAGGTCAGCTAATACCAAAAAGAGCGCTAGAAATTGCAGCAGCTGGTGGGCATAATTTGCTGATGATTGGTCCTCCAGGGTCGGGTAAATCCATGCTGGCCAAAAGACTCTCTGGTATTTTGCCGCCCCTTTCTCATGAGGAGATGCTGGAGGTGAGTATAATCGCAAGCATTTCCGGCACTTTTAAAGAGTCTGGGCTTGTAACGAAGCGCCCTTATAGGGATCCACACAGCTCTTCATCTATGGCTGCAATGGTGGGTGGAGGCAAAAATGCAAAGCCCGGCGAGATAACGCTCGCGCATCTAGGCGTTTTATTTTTAGATGAGCTGCCAGAATACGCTAATAATGTGCTTGATTCTCTAAGGCAGCCTATAGAAGATGGGACTGTATCGATTGCTAGGGTCAATAATCATATAACGTATCCTGCTAACTTCCAGTTTATTGCAGCTATGAACCCATGTAAATGTGGGCATTTTGGAGACATCATGAATGCTTGCAGCAAGTCACCTAGATGTGCGGAAGACTATCAGGCGAAGATATCAGGGCCACTTTTCGATAGGTTCGATATGATGGTAGATGTGCCAGCTCAAGATATCTTCAGCCTTGATACTACGGAATCTGGAGAGGCTTCAACTAGTGTTGCTGAAAGGGTTTTGGCTGCAAGGCAAATACAGTCTGAGAGATATAAAGATCAAAGATTTTACCTAAATTCTGAAGCTGATGGGGAAGTTTTAGAAAGGCACACAGAGCTCTCGCCTCAAGCGCTAGACATACTTAAGAAGGCAGTGCCTAAGTTTGGAATTACTATGCGTGGCTATAATAGGATTTTAAGAGTAGCTAGAACGATAGCAGATCTTGCAAATTCTAAAGAAATATTGCATCATCACATAGCGGAAGCATTAAATTTTAGGATTACAAAGCTAAAAGCATGAAACGAGCATATTCTCAGAAGTTCTCATCAATTTTTGATGATATGGCAAAATCTACATTCAAGAAATATGGATTTGCCAACATCAAGATAATGGAATCATGGCGTCACATAGTGGGAGAGCGTCTGAGCGATATATGCTGGCCAGAGAAAATAGCATTTGCAAATGATGATAAAACATCAGGCATACTACATATTGCTATTGCTAACCCTAGTTTTGCCCTTGAGTTGCAGGCTATGGAGAATGTGCTTATAGGTAAAATCACAACGTTTTTAGGATATAAAGCTGTATCACGCATTAAGATAAGGATTGTAATGATGCCTATCAAGAAAAACATGCCTGAAAAAAAGGTATTAGCTAAGAAGGATCCCAATCCAAATATTGCCAATGTCCAAGATGAAGAGCTGAGGATGGCTTTAGAAAGTTTGTATCAAAATATATGAAAAGGTTTCTAGATGTTTGATATAGCCTTCTCAGAAATAGCATTGGTTATCTTGGTTAGCTTCTTACTTTTTGGTGCAAAAGATACACTAGAGATAATAAAATCGCTGAAGAGAGTTATCTCTAATATCAAAGATCAATACAACTCATTTATAGAACACCTTCATAAGGAGCTAGACGAGGAAGAGCTTGTGCACATAGTGTTTGATGATGATGGAAACCCGCATCAGGCATACAATCTGGAAAAACTTACTCCATTTTTAAATAAAAAGAGCGCTAAAAAAGATGAAAAAAGGAAGGATTAACGAGCATTTCGATGAGCTTAGAAAGAGGTTATACGTAGTAGTTGCCTTCTTTTTTGTGTGCTTTGGCATTAGCTACTTTTTCTCCTCTCAACTTTATGCTTTCTTGGTTGAGCCTCTTGCAAATATTTTCGCAGCAGAGGGTTTAAGCAGAAGGCTAATTTTTACAGACCTTACAGAAGCGTTTGTGACACATATAAAAGTTGCTATTTATGCTGCATTGTGTGTAACCACCCCTCTTTTAACGTTTCAAATATACAGATTTATTGCACCTGGGTTGTTTAAGCGAGAAAGAAGGGTAGCACTGCAATACATGCTATTTAGCCCAATCCTGTTTTGCTTAGGCGCGATGCTGGTTTATTTCTACATAATGCCGCTCGCATGGGCATTTTTCCTGAGCTTTGAGACTAATCTTGCATCTAATTTGCCTTTGGTTCTTGAGGCGAAAGTAAGCGATTATCTCAACCTATCATTAAGCCTTATTTTTGCTTTTGGCATCACTTTTCAGCTGCCACTTGTGTTGACATTGCTTGCACGAGTTAAGTTGATTTCTGTGGATGCGTTGAGAAAGTATAGGAGGCATGCAATCGTGATAAACTTTATAGTTGCAGCAATATTGACGCCACCTGATGTTTTGAGCCAGATAGCCCTAGCTATACCATTGATCTTGCTTTATGAAATTTCTATTTTATTATGTGCTAAAATTCAAAAAGTTTGATTCAAATGCATGATCTTAAATTAATCAGAGAAAACCCTGAGTTGTTCGACAAAGCTTTAGCTAGAAGAGGCTTAGAAGCAAAATCATCAGAAGTTTTGGTGTTGGATGAATCCATACGTAAAAGCACAACAGAGCTGCAAGAGCTTCAGGCGAGACGCAATGAAATTGCAAAGGAGATTCCAGCATTCAAAAAAGAAGGGAAAAATTGCTATGCACTATTTGCAGAAGCTGAAAAAATCAAAGCTAGCATTCCATCGTTGGAATTTGCAGTTGGGGAATCTCAAAAAGAACTAGAAAATATATTAAGCGCTATACCAAATATGGTTGATGACTCTGTTCCAGATGGTAAAGAAGATGCGGACGACAGAGAGGAAAAAAGAGTAGGAGAGCCAACAAAGTTAGCATTTAAGGCAAAAGAGCATTTTGAGTTGGGTGAAAATCTTGGTGTTATGGACTTTGAACAGACTGCTAAATTTTGTGGTTCTAGATTTGTGACACTAAAAGGAAAGCTAGCACGCATGGAAAGGGCTTTAGTAAACTTCATGTTAGACATTCACACATCGGAGTTTGGTTATACAGAGATGGTGCCACCCGCATTAGTGAAATCGCAAGCTGTATACGGAGTTGGACAATTACCAAAGTTTGAAGAAGATTTATTCAAAACAACTAATGATTATTATTTGATTTCTACCTCTGAAGTAGTGCTTACAAATATGGTTGCAGATACAATTACACCAGAAGAGAAATTACCCTTAAGGTATACAGCATACACACCATGTTTTCGTTCTGAGGCGGGTAGTGCTGGTAGGGATACAACAGGTATGATTAGAATGCATCAGTTCTCTAAAGTAGAGATGGTAAGTATTACAGCTCCTGAGCACTCTGTTAAAGAGCACGAGAGAATGTTGTCAGCCGCAGAGACTGTGCTACAAAGGCTAGGGCTTCCTTATAGAGTAATCACACTTTGCACAGCAAATACTAGCTTCTCATCTCGCAAAACATATGACATAGAAGTGTGGTTGCCTGGCCAAGACAGATATAGAGAGATCGCTAGCTGTTCGAATTGTGGAGATTTCCAAGCGCGTAGATTAAAGGCGCGTTACAAAGAATTCCATGGCCATAAAAATAATTTTGTGCATACATTAAATAGCTCCGGTTTGCCAATTGGTAGAACTATTATTGCGATAATGGAAAATTATCAAAATGAAGATGGATCTATTACAATACCTGAGTGCTTAAGAACTTATATGGGTGGATTGGAAAAGATTTCTAAAGAGGGATAGATGGAAAATAATGAACAGGTAGTTACTTATGCATCTCTTAATAAGCGAGTTATTGCGGCCGCTATAGATTTGTTTATATTGATGATGATTATGTATGTGGTTGCAACTCCACTCCAAAATCTGGTATATCAAGGCAAGGATTTCACTTCTGTTATTGAATCCATTCAAAAAACTACAGAAGGTCAGGAAATTGTAGATTTAGGTGAGGTTATAAACGCACTATCTAAAGATGGTTTTTTGTATAGATATCTTATTTTGCAAGCCTCAATTATTTTTGTAATGGCGATATATACAGCTTTTTTCTGGATAAAATACGATGCAACGCCAGGTAAATTAGTATTGGGTTGTAAAATAGCAGACGCAAAAACTTTGGAGCGGGCTACAGCTTTACAAAAGGTTGTGAGGCTACTTGGTTATTTTATATCTACAATCACTATTATTGGATTCCCTATGATAGCTTTTACAAAGAGAAGCGAAGGTATGCATGATAAAATAGCAGGCACTGTTGTGATTAATTTTAAGCATAATCTATCTCTACTAAATAAATTTACCGGCAGAGCTAAGTAGCATTAATCTTTATAGTTGACCTCAGCATAATATAACCGTTAATCTAGGTTTTATGTATAGGAATAATATTTTCTAAGTGCTAGATATAAAAAAATTGCCCTCTTTAGAAGTGGATGCAGGAACCAATGAGGATATTGCAGGCTATATACCTATTGTTGCTCACTACGATGAATCGACTCTAATTACAAGAAATGGAGAGATTATCCAAACTATAGCGATTACTAGCGATAAAATGCTAGGTGGTGAATTTCATTCAGACATAAGAGAGATAATAAGAAAGGCCGTTTGTGAGTCTGTTGATAGTAAAAGAATATCTGTAACAACTCACATAATACGTGGCAGAAGGGATTTGACTCGAAGAAAGGTTGAAGAAAAGTCATTTGTATCAGAGCTTTCATCTGCTTGGATTAAGCTTAATAATTTTGATAAGCAGCTTGTAAATACAATATATGTTTCTTTTGTTTATCAAAGTTCGTACAGCAGCATTTTTAATGCTCTTGATTTATTGAAATCTGTGTTCTTCTCTCCATTAAAGCGAAGGCATCTTGCCAAGTTAGAAAAAAACCACGGAAAGTTAAAAACTGTCACAGATTCTTTTATAGAAAATGCAAAGTCTTTGTGTCCTATAAGACTTGGATTGTTAGAAAGTGAAGAGGGCTTAATATCAGAGCAATTAATGCTATATCATTATCTATCTCATTTAGAAGAAAGAAAGGTCCATTTGCCTATACAGGATTTTAGCAAGTATTTAGCTAATTTTGATGTGTCTTTTGGATTTAACTCTTTGCAGATTAATTCACATGATAACAATCAATACGCTGCGATTTTCTCTTTTAAAGATCACTACCTATTATCAAGCCGTGTTTTGGATAAATTAATGCATTTGGGTGCACAGTTTGCCATCACTCAGCATCATATATTCACTTCAAAACACGAAGCGAATAGCAAATATAAAAGTATTGCAGATATTGCAACGCTTTCTAAGTCTTATTACATTAATACTCTTAGCGGATATGATAGAGTTCTTGGTCCTTCTGGAGATAATGTTACAGATTATTCTAAGCTTTATAGTTACATACTTGTCCACAGTGATGATGATAAGTTTTTTCAAGACAAAATCAAACAAGTTACAAAAGTATTTCGCGAAGAAGGAATCCTAGTTGTAAGAGAAGACTTTACAATGCCTAGTCTTTTTTGGGCGCAAATGCCAGGTAATTGCAGGTATCTGCCTCAGCAAAGATACATATGTGCTGATAATACATCGATTGGGAGCTACGCATCAATATATCACAATAAGAGCGGTAATTATAAAGGGAGCGCTTGGGGTGAGCCAGTTGCAATCCTTAGAAGCTTTGAAGGCGTTCCTTTTTATTTTAATTTTCATAACTCTAACGGCAATGGATCTACATTGATAATAGGCCCTAGTGATAGTGGTAAGTCGACAATCTCACGGTTTTTGCTTGCACACAGCGTGAAGTATAATCCAAATGTTCTGTATTTTGATTTTTCTAGTGAAAGCAAAGCGTTTGCGGACAGCATAGGCTTGAAAATGTTTAATATGGAAGACATAAAAGCTGCATTTAAAATAAACCCGTTTGCAATCTTAGGTGTATTTGGTAGTGAGCATGGTCTAAGTCTTTGGATAGCAGAAGCTTTAGGTTTAAGTGGACCTTTATATATACAGTATAAAGATGCCGTAGATGCTATAGCACTTAGATTGTTTGAGTCAAAAGATATAGTGGATAAAGTAGGCGCAATAGGTGCCATGATTGAGTCGTTGAATGATGCTGCTATATCCAGAAGGTTTGACTCATTTTTTAAAGATCCAGAGAAGTTTGACGCTTATTTTAAGCAGGATGGTGAAAACTTTTCTATCAGTGCATTTGCTAAGATGCAGTACTTCAATATTGCTGAGATGGAAGTAGACAAGGTACTTTTTCATACGTATTTTGGCTTATTTTTTGATAGGATTATTGAGCAATTAGACGGCTCTACTCCTACGATAATATATATAAACGACTTGGTTGAGCTGCTCAAAACAAGCTTTATACAAGAAAATTTTGGTGCGACCTTAAAAAAGGTACAAAGCAAGAATGCTATAATTATTGGCACTATGCAAAGGAATGTGGATCTTGAATCTAGCGCCCCATTTTTAAATGCAATATCAGGTTTTGGTACAAGAATTTTTATGTCTGATAAGTATGCAGATAAATACTTCAAACGTGCTTATAACTTGGATGAAGATGACTTGCATAAAATAAAAAGCTATGCTTCGTCAAGGAGGATATTCTTATTAAAACAGGATCATATTTCATCAGTTATATCGCTTAATTTAGCTGGATTAGGGGATTTCTTAACAACTCTCGCGAGCAAACCATGAGACAGTTATTTATATGGATCTTATGCATGATGTTGCCGATGCCCTCTTGGGCCGGGTTGCAAGATGATTGCTATCAAGAGATGGATGGTGGGAATAAAAGGCAAGCTGGTCAGTTTCAATATATTTCCAGTGATTCTGTAGGTATCAAAGAGTATTGTAAAACTGGGTTCCCTTCATCAGGAGAAAGATTTATTTTAAAAAGAACAGGTACTGACCCATTTGATACATTATACACGGTTAGAAGAAGCTATTGCTGGGCTATGAATGGGTTCGATTCATGGTCTTGTCAGTGGCCTACTGGTCCTGCTTGGGGTGACGATTACTCGGCATCATTTGATGTAAGCGATATAAAAACACCAGATGATTCTGTTGGGAAAAAAGCACTAAGAAGTGGCTCTGGGTTAAATGGGCATTATGTTTGCTTAAAGCGATATGCTCCAGGCCAGCAGATGAAGCACGGAGGTACTAATACAACAAAGCATAACTTGATTTGTGGTTATACAGTTTTCGCTCTTATGGGTGATGCGTGCCAAAGCCCATGGGGTGGATGGAATGCTGCATATTTTGGGTGTGTAGAAGAGCCTTTAAAATATGGCCCTCAAACATACAATGTATCTATCCCTGCAGGATTGATGCCATATGTTGATCCTAACGTTGAGCTTGAAGATACAAAAGACGACCGTGGCAACTTAGTGCAAGGCTATTTGAGCATGGGTAGTACCTTTGATCAGCCGCTGATCAAGATTATTAATGGCTATGATAATGCTCCTCTAGTACTGCGGTTTAGGTATGATGATGATAGCAGGTTTATTGATAACAGACCAATATGCTCTGCATTCCCTAACCAGAGGAACGGAGTGTATTGTGCTAAAATTGCAGATAGTGATCCTAGTAAGGTTTGTGTTTGCGAGAAGAATTTATGTAATGAGAATAGCTTTTTGGGATGTGTGGATAGGCCAACTCCAAGGCAGTCTAATCTTGCAATTATTGCTGAATATATTGATTATCCAGGCCAAGAAGATGCTGGGGGCGCTCCTGCTGTGTCGCCTGCATTCGCACTTACCGACTCTAACGGCGACGTAATATATTACGATAGCAAAGGTGCAGCTGTTTATTTTGACAAGGATGGCAATGCATTTAAGCGAGACTCCTCTGGTAAACCAACATCAGATCCAGCTGAAGGAAGGCTTATATACAATAAGCTTCCTATGCCTAAAAATCCCATCCCTATAAGAGAAAACAGCGAACAAAAAACCCAAGGCAACAAGTTTACATTTTATAAAAAGGATATGGGAAAGGTGTATGGAGTGGAATTCACTGCAATCATACCTCAGTTTTTAAGCGATAAGAAAACCATATTTTCTCGCGCTCTTGAAACTCCATACACAAGACAAACAACAGATGGCTGTGGAGCTCTTGCGCTTGCTAAAGATCCAAATGATCCAAATAAGCCAAGATTTTATGTGCCAGCAGGTAGCAGAGATAGAACATTTTGTGCGTGCCCAGAAGGTGCAGATCCTAGAAGTTGCGCAGTGCCCCCTGAGACCAAGTGTTATAATGGCAGGGTTGAATACAATGATCCTGAAGCAGCCAAAATATATTGCCCTGGTAAATTTGTAGAAAATTCTGATAATGCTGGTGGGGGGAAGATATGCTTGCAATTATCTAGTTCATGGGGCTCACAAGGCGTATCTCTTTTGAGTGATAAAGATATAATGTGCGCTGATATTCCAAACAAATGTAAAGCCGTGAAAGAACCTGTACAGACATCTGGGTTTTCTGTTTGGCCTCAACAAGAAGTTGGAAATAAGGCGCTTGGCTCGTGCTTAACTGAAGGTGGGTTCCAAGAAAGAATGGAGTATACTATTGATCCTGTAGCTCCTATAGAACGTGCTAAATTCAATTGTTCTGCGCTCAAAACAGGTGCAAATTGTGATGAGACATATAATCTTGTGTATTTGCCAGCATTTAAATCCCTAACAAATGATTTAGGATCGATGCAACTAGCAGCATATTCTGAAAATAGAAATTTAAGCAAGGAAGACATCCAGAAGTTAGATTTCAACACTGTAGGTAATTTGCATAAGCTTGCTGCTGCTTTACTTAATCCAGCAAGAGAGTGTAAGGCTAATACAAATCAAGGTGTTGTTGAGAATGGCTGTATGATAAAAAACAGCTGTGATTCTATCTCTTCTGTCAATCAACTAAATGGATATGCTTATTGGGTGAAAGTGCGTGACTTAAATGAGTCTGAGAAAAAGACTGCATCAACATCAGAATACACTTTCAATATAACTATGGAAGGCACATGCCCTGCTGGATATAAGGAAGGAGATGCTAAACCTAATCGAAAATGTCTAATAAAATATCGAAATGGCGAGAGAATCTTTGAAAAATGGCAAGATCCAGTTAATCCATGTATAAAACAAAATTAATTTTGCTTAGTTTTATCGTTGTAATTGAAATGCAAAATGGTAATATCCATCTGTATTAAACACTAAAAATCAATAGAGAGTAACTAATGAGTATCAAAATCAGCTTATCTGAAAATTTAGATATGAAGCCAAAAATCACTGTTTTTGGCGTTGGTGGGGCAGGCTGTAACGCTGTTAGTAACATGATAGCAGCTAATTTAGAAGGTGTGGAATTTTGGGTGGCAAATACAGATGCTCAAGCTTTGGACCACGCGCTTACTCATAACAGAATACAGCTTGGTTCTAAATCTACAAAGGGTTTAGGTGCTGGCTCTCATCCTGAGATTGGCAAGCAGTCAGCAGAAGAGTCTATCCAAGAGGTGATGAGCGTTTTAGATAATGCAAACATGGTGTTTATTACTGCAGGCATGGGTGGTGGCACAGGTACAGGTGCTGCTCCAATTATCGCTAAAGCTGCAAAAGAGAGAGGTATACTAACTGTTGGTGTGGTTACAAAACCTTTCCATTTTGAAGGCGCAAGAAGAATGAAGGTAGCTGAGTTAGGGTTGGAAGAGCTCAATAGATACGTTGATACGCTGATTGTTATTCCTAACCAAAATCTATTTAGGCTTGCAAACGAAAACACTACTTTTGCAGATGCATTCAAAATGGCTGATGATGTTCTTCACTCTGGCGTTAGAGGTGTTACGGATCTTATAACAATGCCAGGACTTATTAACCTAGATTTCGCCGACATTCGGACAGTGATGAGCGAGATGGGCAAAGCTATGATGGGTACGGGAGAATCAGAAGGTGAAAATAGAGCTATTCTTGCCGCAGAAGCTGCAATTTCGAATCCACTTCTGGATAATACATCGATGAAAGGTGCAAGAGGCGTGTTGATCAACATCACAGGTGGTAGCGATATGACATTATTCCAAGTTGATGCAGCTGCTAACAGAATCCGCGAAGAAGTTGATCAAAATGCAAACATCATATTTGGTTCTGCATTTAATCCAGAATTGGATGGAAAAATTAGAGTTTCCGTTGTTGCAACTGGGATAGAGCAAAGACAATATGGTTTGTCTACAAAGTCACAAGACTCTGTAGAAGAAAAAAACATAGAGCTAGACATGATATCGCTAACAAAGTTCAAGCCGGACTTAGCGGTTGAAGATGAAAATAATCAAAACTCTTCTGATTCTGAAGGGTCATTTATACCTGCAAAATCTATTGAGCCTACTTTTTATCAGGCAAGCTTGGATATGCCAGCGATAGATGAGAATGTTTCTTTGGAAAATAAAGAAGGCGCAAAAGATGATGAGGAGGAAGATGCTATCTTGCTTTCTGATGAGCAGTCTGCTGCTAATGACGATAAATCATCTGAATCTTCAGATAAAGCAAAAGAGGACTTCTTTGATATCCCTGCCTTTATAAGAAAAAGAATGAAGTTTTAATTGTATTTATTGTTGATGCTGCCGATTGTATTTTAAGAAATAATAGATATAATCGCTAGCATCTTAAAGTGCGGCCGTGGTGGAATTGGTAGACACGCAACGTTGAGGTCGTTGTCCCGCGAGGGTTGAAAGTTCAAGTCTTTTCGGCCGCACCATTTTGTAGATAATAAATAGCTACACAAGTGTATGTCTAAGTTATTGGTAAGCCAGTGGGTGTTTAGTGGCCCTAAAAAACAAGACTTGAATACATTTTCTAGCAGCAATCCCACGCTAAAAAAAATGACTCTTTTGTAGAGAGTGTGATAAATCAGTGAGTATCTACAAGTTGCATCTTAGCAAGCTTTGTATAAAGACCCTTCTCATTTTTAATGAGTTCTTGATGAGTGCCTTCTTCCATAACTTTGCCATGGTTTAGCACAATAATCTTGTCAGCTCGCTTCACTGTCGAAAGCCTGTGCGCAATCACAATTGTAGTGCGGCCCTTCATAAGGTTTTCCAGTGCGTTCTGAACTTCAGATTCGTTTTCGGAATCGAGAGATGAAGTGGCCTCATCTAGCAGCAATATTTTAGGATTATTAAGTATTGCGCGTGCTATCGTCAAGCGCTGCCTTTGACCGCCAGATAATTTTATACCTTGATCACCTAAATACGTATCGAACCCACTTGGCATTTTATCTATAAATTCAATGCAACCAGCTTGTTTTGCAGCTAATTCTATTTCTTGATCTGTGGCATCTAGTTTACCGTACCTGATGTTATTACGGACTGTATCTGCAAATATAATAGGATCTTGTGTTACAAGCGTAAACTGAGATCTAAGATCCTTAAGATTAAGGTTCTTAATATTGACTCCATCTATTAATATATAGCCAGATGATATATCATAAAAGCGTTCTAAAAGCATAAAAGATGTTGTTTTGCCAGCGCCAGATTTTCCTACTAATGCAGTTACTTTACCTGCATCTATAACAAAGCTAGCTGCTTTGAATATATCTTTTTTTGTATCGTATGAAAAGCTAACATCCCTAAATTCTATTTTGCTAGATTTGATAGAAGATATATCAACTGGATTTTCTGTTTCTTTTACAGAGATGTCTAGGGATAAAAATTCAAATATGCGCTCTGTTGCTCCTGCAGCTTTCTGCAACTCTCCAAGCACATCTGTAAGTGCAGCAGCGGATCCTGCGCAAAGTATAGCGATATAAACAAATGCAGAAAGTTCTCCTGCAGAAAGTTCTCCTCTAAGCACCATGTGTCCACCATTCCAGAGTATTACTGCCACACCACCAAATACCAAGAAGATAACTAGTGCTGTGAGGAGGCCCCGCAATGCAATTCTATCAAATGCGACTTTGAGTTGGTTTTGGAGTAAGCCATCAAAATAACTTAGTTCGTGATCTTCTCTATTGTAAGACTGAACTATTTTTAAAGCATTTAGGGTTTGTGCACTGTGAGCTGTTAAGTCTGCTACTCTGTCCTGAGAGTTACGTGCGTATACACGAAGCTTTTTGCCCAAATAAACAATAGGTAGAATCACTATAGGTATGAGAAAGATAAGCATTCCAGAGAGAATGCCGCTTGATTTCACAAGCATTATTAAGCCACCAATCAGCATTACAATGTTGCGCATAGCTACAGATAGAGAGCTACCTATTATAGTTAGTAGTAAAGTTGTATCAGCAGACATTCTTGATATGATAGCGCCGCTTCTATATGATTCAAAAAATGTTGGGGAGAGCTTTAACATTTTTGAGTATATATCATGCCTTAGATCTGTAACTACGCGCTCTCCTACCAGTGTAATTAAGAAAAATCTTGTATATGTGAATATTGTGAGAAACACCACTGTACCTATTAAAAACATCAGAGCTTCGTCTAGATTAGACTGGCTGTTTTTGGTGATTCCGGCATCTATGAAGATTTTTATAGCCTCACTGATTGCAAGCATTGATAGAGACGTAATAATCAGAGAAACTAAAACCCCAGCGAGCATAAGATAATATGGCCTAACATAGCTGTACAGCATTTGTAGGCTTTTTATTGGCGCTTTTTTCTGTTCTTCAGTTGTAATAATATCGGACATTTTAAAATATTAAGATATCTCTTCACAAGGCATAATTTCTGATATAAGTTAATCTCAATTCGCAACATAAACAAGAATAAAAAATGCTTAGATATGTATTTCCAATTATCACTATTATTTTTGCAACAATCTTGGTTAATTGCTCATTTGCAGCAGCTGCACCAACAACATTTGCACCGATAGTAGAAAATGCTACTCCTGCAATTGTTAATATCGCTACTACGCAAAGCATAGAGATGAAAAATCCATTCGATGATCTGAGGATGGAAATGCCAGAAGGTAGCCCATTTGATCAATTCTTCAGAGAGTTTTTTGACAGAGAATTTGGTATGCATGAAGGGCGTAAACGTAAGGCTACGTCATTGGGGTCTGGGTTTATAATTGACACAGCGGGTCACATAGTTACAAATTTCCACGTTATAGAAGGTGCGGATGACATAAGCGTGACTCTTTCTAATGATCCGGATAAGTCGTATCAGGCGAAATTGATTGGTGCTGATAAAAGAACGGATTTAGCATTGCTAAAAATAGATTCTAAAACTCCGCTACCATTTTTAAAGATGGGTAATTCGGATGCAGCAAAAGTTGGTGATTGGGTAATTGCAATAGGTAATCCTTTTGGGTTGGGGGGCACTGTGACAGCGGGTATAATATCTGCAAAATCGCGCTTGATAGGTGGGCAGTATGATGAATTGATACAGACAGATGCATCTATAAATAGAGGTAACTCAGGTGGCCCTATGATCAATATAGACTCAGAGGTTATTGGTATCAACTCTGTTATAATCTCACCATCAGGCGGTAATATTGGTATTGGTTTTGCGATTCCTTCAAATCAGGCTTTGCCAATTATTAATCAGCTAAAAGATCATGGAGCAATTACAAGAGGGTGGCTGGGTGTTGTTATACAACCGCTCACAGAGGATATAGCAAAGAACATAGGTGTTGACATCACAAAAGGTGTTATTGTGTCGGAAGTTGTGAAAGGAAGCCCGGCAGAAAAGTCTGGTATTAAGGTAGGTGACGTTATTTCGACATACGAAGGTGTTACAGTATCGCAGCCTCAAAAGCTATCTAATTTAGTAGCAAATACTCCTATAGGAAATAAGGCTCAAATTAATTTAGTCAGAGATGGTAAGCCTATGAAGGTTGATGTTGCTATAGAAAAACTTGATCCAAAGTTAGATGAAGTTGTACAGCAATCTCCATCTAAAGATGCTCCAAAGAGTGATGCAACTCCGCAGCTTGGTATGCATTATTCGGAGATCACAGAGCAGCTACGTGCTAAGTTCAAGCTAGACAAATCGGTATCTGGCGTTGTGATAACAAAAGTTCTTAGAGGATCTGTCTCTGGTGAAGTTGGTTTAAAACCAGGTGATGTGATTATGAAAGCTAATAAGGTTAAGATTATTGCCCCTAACGACCTTACAAAGGAAATACAAGCAGCAAAAAATAATAAAGCTAAGAACATTGTATTGCTTGTTAATCGTAATAATTCTAATAGATTTATAGTGGTGGAGTTGGAATAAAATTATGGATAAGGATTTGCGAGTATTACAGGTTTTGCCAGACCTGAACTCTGGTGGCGTTGAGAGAGGAACAGTAGATGTTGCAAATTATCTAGCTAAGAAAGGTTACACCAATTTTGTGTGTAGTAATGGTGGCGCTCTAACTAAGGAGCTTTCGAGCAAAAAGATAAAGCATATAACCTTGCCTGTGCATTCCAAAAACATTCTCACTATGATCACTAATATTTACAGATTACACAAAGTGATCAAAGAAAATACAATCGATATAGTGCATGTAAGATCTAGGGCACCGGCTTGGAGTACATTTTTTGCATGCAAAACTTCTGGTGCGCATTTGGTTACAACATTCCATGCTGCGTATTCTCTTACATATCCATTGAAAAAATTTTACAACTCGATAATGCTAAAAGGCGATAAGGTGATTGCGATCTCCAAATTCATCAAGAAGCATATTGAGAATAGATACCATTTTAAGAGTGACCATCTTGTGACAATTGAGCGTGGTATAGACTTGAGCTTCTATGATCTAAAGGCTGTAGATGAAGAAAGAGTGGAAAAAGCTAAGACCAAGTTTTGTACAGATTTTCCTAAAGATACTAAAATCATACTTGTGCCTGCACGCTTTACAAAGATTAAAGGCCATGGATATCTGCTTCATGCGCTCAAATATCTTAAGGGACAAAATATTAGATGTATTATAGTTGGTAAGCTGAATGAAAAGCAGTACGACTATTTTTTAGAGCTTGAGAAATTCTGTGAGGAGCATCAGCTCTCTCAAACTGTGAAGATGTACACTGATGCATATCCTGATATGGCTGCATTATATAGCATTGCAGATGTCGTGATTTGCCCTTCTTTAGAGCCAGAAGGCTTTGGCCGCATTATAGTTGAGGCGCAGGCTATGAAAAAGATAATAATCGCTACAAATATTGGTGCGCCTTCTTATATTATCAAAGATGGTTCGGATGGTTTCTTATCTCCTGTAAACGATGCTGCAACTTTTTCTGAAATTATATATAAGGCTCTTTCGCTTTCTCCAGCCGATTATGCAAAAATAGCTAATGCTGGTCGTAAAAAGGTAGAGAAATACTTTACGCTTGAGACTATGTGTGAGAAAACACTTTCGGTCTATAAAAGCCTTGTTGAGGACAAGTAAAGTTTTAGGCATGCATAAGCGTATATGTCAAGACAGTATAAATATCAAATTCTTAGCGCACCATTGTTCTTCCCTCACTCTCCATCGTCATTCCCGCGGATGCCGGAATCTAGAAAAAGGTATATATACTGGATCCCCTTATACACGCGGATGACAATTATGCTCTATGTATACTAGAACTACCATCTCACAAAGAAATAACACTATTTTAGAGAGCTAAATTCAACTACAAAGCCGTGGCACTTATATATGCACTTGTGCTTTGGGGCTTATAACTCTTTACACAATACCAGGAACATCAATCTCTTCTGTCTTAGCAGATAGCTTATATGAAATTGCATATCCAGCACAGAAAGAGACTACAACAGTTAATGCTGCGAAAGCTAATGCACACTCTTGAGAATGATTTGTGATCATAGAGACAAGCATGTTTCCGTATTCATTATTTGCTAAAGCTGTTTGAGCTGCAAAGAAGTATGCATTCTCTAAAACCACATGTTGATTCGTGTAGATTCCGTACATTACAGCCGATGAAAGTGCAGAAAAAATACCGCCTGAGATTATGCACTTGGCTGTGCTAGGTTTTTTAACAGGCGGATTAGGTTGAGGTTGAGGTTGAGGTTGAGGTTGCTCCGCTGCCGCTCTTTGCGCTTCCGCAGCCTTCGCTTCCGCTTCTGCTTCCGCAGCCTTCGCTTCCGCTTCTGCTTCCGCAGCCTTCGCTTCCGCTTCTGCTTCCGCAGCCTTCGCTTCCACAGCCTTCGCTTCCACAGCCTTCGCTGCTGCTTCTGCTTTCTGTACAGCAGGCATTTCTATCCTGTTGCTAACAATATAATCCTCTAAAACTTGTTTTATTTCGCTATTATCTTCTGCATAACATAAAGCTGTTTTGCCTTCTAAGTCTGTAATTTTTATATCTGCTTTAACTTGCAAAAGTTTGTTGACTGCATTACAGTTGTTGTTTTTCACTGCGATATGCAGTGATGTTGAGCCTGATGCATCTTCCTTGTTTAGATATTTATCAGAGAACTTAATTAGTAGCTGAGAGCGCAGTGTATCTTCAATCTCATTTGAGCATATTAAGTCATAAAATAAATGAGCGTACTCAGATAGTTTGTCTGGTTTTAACATGCTACCCAGTTCTGGATGGCCTGCACGGATTAATACTTTTAATAGCTCAATATTTATAGAAGCACTATGTATATTTTCTGTTTTAAAGCTCTTTAAACCAGCTATTATGAACTGATTTTTTTGATCAATACCATGATTTAGAAGACCAAACCACTTTTTTAGGATAATAGAGTTGCATTCATCAGTAATAAAATGATTTATTGAATTGTTGTCTATGACTTCCTTGATGAAGTCCATGTGACCTTCCTCAATAGCAGCAGACAAAACACGCTTGTTTATTTGGTTATTTATTTTCCAGTCTTTGCTATCTCTTGGTATCTTTTTTAATATATCAACCCAACCTTTTTTAGCTGCATAATAAAAGGCGTTGAAGTCTTCCGCTTCATTGTGAGCAAATCCCTTATTAATTAATGCTAGAGCAACATCAGAGTCATCAAATATTTTAATTGCTAGTGCTAATAAATTCTTTTCGTACCGACCATCATCTATTATCTTATAATAGTTTATTATAGCAAGCGCCGCTTGTTTATTTTTATTTACTATAGCAAAAGCTAGAGGTTTAAGGCCATATTTATTGTTTGCAATATTAAGTGCAGTCTTAAGTTTAGTCTCTTCAGTCCCTTTAGCTGGTGTATTAGTTGTGCCACGCAAGTGTCTGCTTGGTTGAGATAGTACTTCGTGCAATGCATCTAAATCACCGCTCGCTATTCTATCTATAATAACATTGGTAACGTTTATATATATTGATTTCTCTGTTTTGCTTTGGTTCGCTGAGACAATAAGGATCTTCCCGTCTTCTATCTCTGCGCCATCAACCTTTTCTTTTCCAAACTTTAAACCCAAGCTTAATTCCTCATTAAGCTCTTTCAAAAATTGCACCGAAGGCTGGGATTGAGGGGTATTATATTGGGTGGCCCCCATTTTTGTTGCTGCTTGGGGGTTTTTTCTTACGCGGCGGCTCTGTTTGTTTGAGGTGCGCATCTTAAATCTCATTAAATTCTAATAATGCGTCGCATGCTATGCTGCATTATTTTATAATTCAAGATTATTATTTACGAAGGCGTGTTTTTTAAAATAGCTGTGCAAAAACACACTTTTTGATTGAAAGCTTTGTTATGCGCCAAACAATGATCTGATGTCGTTAATTGTTACAAAAAGCATTAAAGATATGAGAAAAAACAAACTTGCTTTCATTGCTACAAGCTGGAATTTTTCTGAAACGGGTTTGCCAGTCACTGCCTCCACCATGTAGTAAAATAGGTGCCCACCATCTAGCATGGGGAGCGGCATTAGATTTAGAAGCCCTAAGTTTATAGATATTACTGCTATAAACCACAATACACTAACTACACCGTGCTTTGCAGATTGCCCAGAGTACTGCGCGATTTTTATAGGTCCACCAAGTTGATCGAGGCCACGATCTCCAACTATTATCTGCCCCAACGCTTTTAGCATCCCTAAAGACATTGTATAGCTTTGCTCTACGCCCGTTGCAATTGCACCAAAAAAGCTTTGTTCTTTATGATATAAGTTGTGTGATGATATTCCTATTACAGGCATCTCTATATCATTGCCGTATGCATCTTTCATCTTGCGTAGCTCTGGTATTATCTCTACTTCTATCTCTTCATGCTCGCGCAATATCAGCAATTCGATCGGTTCTGATGTGGAAAGTGCTATGATCTGCCTTACATCTTCAAAAGATTCTACAGTTGATCCGTCTACTTCCAGAATCTCATCCCCTACCTTAAGGCCAGCTTTCGCAGCTGGGCTGGCTTTTAGCACTTCGCCAATTATAGGTTCTGTTACAGAGATTCCGTATGTGAATGAGAGCGCAGCAATTATTAGGATTGCAGAAAGATAGTTGGCCGCAGGGCCTGCAACAACTATAGCAGCCTTTTGCCATAGTTTTTTGAAATGAAATGTCAGTTGTTTTTCTTTGAAGCTGAGCCCTTCCAAGCTTTTAGAGTCTTGCGAACTTGCAGCGTCCTGATCTCCAAACATTTTTACGTATCCACCCATTGGTATAGCGCTTATCTTCCAGCGTGTACCTCTTTTATCTGTGAACCCAAACAGTTCCTTGCCGAACCCTATTGAGAAAACATCAATCTGCACACCGTTTAAGCGTGCTATTATAAAGTGCCCAAATTCGTGTATGAACACAACTATTGTAAGGATTATTAAGAACCAAAAGGTGTAGAGCAAGCCGGTAAGCAACATTTCCATTTTTGTATGCGCACATTAAAAATAAAGCTTAGAGGAGTATACATGATAAAAATTTGTTGTCGAATTTGTTTTGGTGCTAAATTGCTAAAATTCAAATCATTGGGGTGCGTAACTCATTAAGCAATTTCATTTATTATTTATACAACTACAAAGCCGTGCAACTTTTATACTACTTTAGCTACCATCAACATCACCTAGAGATTTCATGTTCTGAAGAGCGTTCTTGGTGGTTTTGACGTATTGCGATGCCTGTCTCCTCTAGAGAATGCTGGACCATATCTACAATTCCAAATTGCACAGAGAGAGGATTTACTTGTTCTTCTGCAGCATGACTTATGGCATCTTCCACCTTATCATGTCCGATGTTTTCTATCACTTGGTCGGTGAAACGTTTTACAACACTATTGTTAATCATTGATGCTACGTCGATTAAGCTTGCGCCAGATGTCACTGCTTCCTTAAAGTCTGCCGGTTCTAAGAATGCCGTTGCTGCCATAACTAACTGCTCCTCAAGTGGGTTCTCTGGTCCTTCAAGCACGGCTTCGCGGAAAGAGCGTTTGTGTCCATGCTCTTCTAGATATTCCTGATAAATTTCCTCTATGTCTGAAAGGCTCAGAGAAAGCAGTATACGTTCAGCAAAAAATAGGCTGATGTCTATATCTTCTCCATATGATGCCAAAACTTCTCTTAAGTGCTGAGCATCACGCACAAATGCACGGTTTGCCTCAACCTCTGCAAAATCATCTGCGAATTTTTTTACCGTTTCCTCAGCGCTCTCGGATACCGCTGCTATTTTATAAAGCGCGCTTAGCATTTCTTGATTTTGTGCGAGAAGATCGTCTACCTGCTGAAAAGCGATTATTTCATTTTCTCTGGATTCCTCTGCCATAAAGTAGCCTTATATAAATTTTATATATCAGTATTATAAGACATCAAAAGTATGTGATTATCAAGCAGCTTTCTTTAGTTCTTTTTGTTGTTGTTTAATTCCGAACTCCGATAAAACTTGATCTAATGCGTCAACAAAATAATCCATCATCTCGTCTGTATGCAAAGGCGTTGGTGTTATCCGCAACCTTTCAGTGCCTCTTGGTACAGTTGGAAAGTTGATGTGTTGTACATAAATGCCGTGTTCAGAGAGTAGCTTTTCGGATACACGTTGAGACTTAACAGGGTCTCCAATTAGTACAGGTATAATATGTGTTTCGTTGCGCATATACTCTATCCTAGCTTCATCTAGGCGAGCTTTCAATTGCTTTACAGCAGCTTGGTGCTTTTGGCGCTCAACATTACTGTCTTTTAGATGCCTAATGCTAGAAAGGGCGGCACTACTTACGCTTGGAGGTAGAGATGTTGTAAAAATAAATCCAGGTGCGTATGACCGTATTGCATCAACAATTTCGGTTCTACCAGCGATATAACCGCCTATCACACCGAATGCTTTAGCTAGTGTGCCTTGCATAATGTCTATTCCGTCTTCCACTCCTAGCATTTGAGCTATCCCTGCTCCCCGTTCACCATACATTCCAACAGAGTGTACTTCATCCAAATAGGTTAGGGCATTGTACTTGCGTGCAAGCTCACATATCCCCTTCATGGGAGCTATGTCACCTTGCATAGAGTATACTGATTCGAATATCAAAATCTTAGGTCTTACAATAGGATACTCTTTTAATATGTTTTCTAGATCTTCTAAGTCAGAGTGTTTAAATATGCGTTTTTCTGCCTTGCTATCTCTAATACCTTGAATCATTGATGCATGGTTCATCTCGTCTGATATCATGACAAGATCAGGAATTATTTTAGTGAGTGTAGAAAGAGTAGCCTGATTTGCAACATATCCAGATGTAAAAACCAGGGCAGAGTCTTTTGCATGAAGATCTGCTAATTCTTTCTCGAGAGCAACGATGTAACTGTTTGTTCCAGAGATGTTTCTTGTACCACCACTTCCTACGCCAGCTTCTTTGATTGCATTAATAGAAGATTCCATGATTGACTTATTCTGGCTCATTCCAAGATAGTCATTACTACACCAAATTGTTATATCTCTGCCGAATCTAGGGCTATAAGCAACTGGCGGGTTAGACTTTGTGAATTGTAGCTCTGTAAATGTTCTGTATCTGCCCTCTTTCTTTACTTGATCGAGTGACTCGTTAAATATTTTTTTATAGAAAACCATAGAAAATAAGGGCCTTAAAGCTATAGAATTACTTAACATTATATCATACATTTTAGTTTTTAATATAAAAAATGATTCCTTATGAAAGTATAAAGGTGCCATAAACAGATTGATTAAGAATAAACATTAATATAATTTAGTGTTCGTCTTTGATTTAAAAGCTGGTGTATGGCTTTAGTTGTACAAAAATTTGGTGGAACTTCTGTTGCAAATATAAACAGAATAGAAAATAGCTCCAAAATCATCAAAAGAGAAATCGAATTAGGTAATAAAGTAGTTGTTGTGATATCAGCAATGGCTGGCGTCACCGATAGTTTGGTTAAACTTTATTCTAACGTATCTGGTGATTTAATAAATGCAAACCAAAGAAGGGAGCAGGATGCTATATTGGCCTCAGGAGAGGCTGTAAGTGCTGGGTTAATGGCTCTTTCTCTGCAAAAAATGGGCGTTAAAGCAGTCTCTATGCAATCTTGGCAGGTGCCTATTGCTACCAGTTCAGATTTTTCTTGCGCTAAAATCACCAATATTTTAAATGAAAAAATTTTTGAGAGTCTCGATGAAGATGTGATTCCTGTAATATGTGGCTTTCAAGGAATTGCTAATAATTCTATTACGACATTAGGCAGAGGAGGGTCAGATGCTACCGCTGTTGCTGTTGCTGCATCCATAGGGGCTCAGAGGTGTGATATATACACGGATGTGGATGGCATATATACGTGTGATCCAAATATTGTACCGCTTGCACAGAAGATAGATGTTATCTCGTATGATGAAATAATAACAATGGCTCATGCTGGCGCTAAGGTGTTGCATGCAAGAGCTGCTCAAATTGGGAAGAAATATAATATGAAAATGAGAGTTTTATCGAGCCTTAGCCCCGATCCTACAGGGACTACAATAGTTAATAATAACGACTATATAGAAAAGCCTATGATTACGGGTATAGCTCAGCTCAAGAATACTTCCCTAGTAAATATGTTTACTAAACTCTCTGTGATAGATGTAATAAAAAAAGCGAAAGGGATTGAGTTTTCCATAGAGGCAACAGAGCATTTAAAAGATGGTAATAAACTTTGCCTATCACTGCATGATAAGGATATGAGCACTTTTAAATCGTTAGGCATGCATCAAGATATTAGTTCTACCAGTGGCCTTAATAAAGTGAGTATAGTTGGCTATGGAATTAAAAATGATAATGAAATAGTTGAAAAAGTATTTAAGATACTTAATGTACATAAAGTAAGTTTGGAAAGATCTGTCGTTCAAGATATTGTGATTCATTTGTTTATCAAAGGTGGTAAAACTGATTTTATACTAAACTTACA
>JAJTIA010000054.1 GCA_021299995.1 Candidatus Jidaibacter sp.
TACCATTGTGGTGTGGCTATCTGTACCAACTAAAGTATCTGGATACACATACGTATTACCGTCTTGATCATCACTCCATACTACTCTAGAGATCAATTCTAGATTAACCTGATGGCAAATTCCTGTGCCTGGTGGCACAACCTTAAAATTACTAAATGCTGTTTGCCCCCATTTTAGAAACTCGTATCTTTCTCTATTACGTTCCATCTCAAGCTCTACATTCTCTGAAAAAGCTTGTTCCGTAGCATATTTATCTACCTGAACAGAGTGATCGATCACCAAATGTACAGGAATGAGAGGATTAATTTTCTTAGGATCAAGCCCTAGTTTTTTCATAGCATCACGCATCGCAGCCAAATCTACAACAGCTGGCACCCCTGTAAAATCTTGCATTAACACGCGCGCTGGGTGATAAGCAATTTCATGATCAGATTTTTTACTCTTCATCCACTCAGCAAATGCAGCAATATCCAATACTTTTACCGCCTTACCATCTTCAAAACGAATCACGTTTTCAAACAATATTTTCAAAGACTTTGGCATTTTGTCTAGGTCAAAGCCAAGTTTAGATGCAACAATATTTAGGTCAAAATAATGATACTGCTTACCATTTATGGAGAGAGTTTTTTTGGCTTTAAAGCTATCTATGTTTGTGAACTGCATAAAAAATAATCCTCAAATCAAATCACAGTGGGGTAAGAATTATGATAGATCTAAAATTAGCATTTATGCAACAAAGACTTATAAAAAAGATATATTTTATCTTATCAATCAAAGAAGAATTTACTTTATCTATATATATAAATCACTAATAAATAGCTCTTCCATTAACAAAATCTTATTAATTCAAATGCGTAGTATATATTTAATAAACAAGCGCCAATCTTCTATTTATACTCAACAAAAGATATCGGACTTAAGGCAGTTATTAAAAACTAGCAATGTTACCCGTATAGATATAAAAAATCAAAAAACTGGATATGATAATATCAAAGAAATATCAGATTTGCTTTCAAATACAAAAATACAAGCATTGAGCTTTTGCAATTCAGAGTTAGGCTCTATTGGTATTGCATTCCTTTTTCACTATTGACTCAAAAACCCTAATCTCTTTTATATCAATGCACATAACAATAATCCTGATTCCAGGCTTTACCCAGCTTTAGGACCAGATTATTTACATAACCAGTTAGTAGAAAATGAAAAAATTGCTTTTGCATGCTTTGATTATATGCCTGTCAAGACTGTAGAATTATTAAAATCTCGCCAAAGTGTTATATATAAACATATCGAGCATTTATCGAAAACAATTGAGGATAATTCTACGATAGATGCAAATACAATACATCAATTACATAAATTAAAACACGAAATATCTTTTATGCTTAACACTGATAAAGACCTTCTAATCTTAATAAAACATAAAAGATGTACTAGTATATTACAGAAATTTGAAGAACTAATGACCAAATATGAGGTGATCACATCAATGGAGGGCGTAGAGAATGTAGTAGAGCATTATCAAAACTATGCTGTGACCTTACCAGATTACTCTAAATCGCAATTATCTCGCGAATGATTTAAGCGTCTAAATTTTCTACGTTTAGAGCATTTTCTTGAATGAATGCTCTACGTGGCTCAACAACATCACCCATTAATGTAGAGAATACAGATTCTGCTTCATCAAGATCTTCGATCTTCACTTGCAACAATGTTCTATGATCCGGATTCAAAGTAGTATCCCAGAGTTGATCTGCATTCATCTCACCCAAACCTTTAAAGCGCTGTATATACAAGCCCTTTTTAGCAGCGTCTAGTAGGCTTTCCATCAATTGCGATGGTGTGTTGCATTCAAAGATCTTATCTTTTCTATTCAGGATCACTGTGGACTTAAACACAGATACTATCTGATTCATTTCACGTTGTAACTTATTGAATTCTCCAGAACCAATCATAAATGATGTTATCACTTGTTCATCATTCACGCCTCGCTCGCTTCGTACAAAAACATGCTCATCATCACGTAGCTCATATTTCCAGGAAACTTGAACGCCTGCATCAACTCTTGAAAGCATTTCCAAAACCTCTTTGCTTGATGCAGCTTTATCCACAGACCTATCAAAGAATTGCGCCATCAGCAGAACTTCTAAAAGCAATGGATTCATGCCTTTTGGAGCGTGTGATAATGTTTGATAGAATTTGAATATATCAAGCACAAGCTTGTGAAGATCGTCACCACCTCTTTGCACACCATTTTCTATTATAGTAGTGCCTTCTATCGATGCTTCGATCAGGTAGTTGTTTAGCTCATCCTGATTTTTCGTGTATATCTCATTTTGTCCACGCTTCACCTTAAATAACGGAGGTTGCGCAATATATAAATGCCCAGCCTTAATAAGGTCCGGCATATGACGATAAAAGAATGTTAGCAATAATGTCTTAATGTGCGCACCATCAATATCTGCATCAGTCATGATAATAACTTTATGATAACGCAACTTCTCTAGATTAAAGTCATCATTACCAATACTAGTACCAAGCGCTGTAATCAATGTACCAATCTCAGCAGAACCTAACACTTTATCAAAACGAGCTCTTTCCACATTTAGTATCTTACCTTTTAAAGGCAGAATAGCCTGAGTACGTCTATCACGACCTTGCTTTGCAGAACCACCAGCAGATTCACCCTCCACCAAGTACAATTCGCACACTTCTGGGTTTTTTTCCTGACAGTTTGCTAGCTTGCCTGGAAGCGTTGAGATATCGAGCGAATTTTTTTTACGAGAAAGCTCTCGTGCCTTACGTGCAGCCTCACGCGCGAGCGCTGCCTCTAGTATTTTTCCTATTACATGCTTAGCTTCCGCCGGGCGTGTTTCCATCCATTTAGCCAGTTTTTCTGAAACAACAGTCTCTACCGCTGTACGCACTTCGTTATTTACAAGCTTATCCTTTGTTTGAGATGAGAATTTAGGGTCAGGAACCTTCACAGAAATAACACATGTAAGCCCTTCCCTCATATCTTCTGGAGCTAATGAAGCCTTATCCTTCTTAAATGCACCTATCTCATTTGCATAGTTATTCACACATCTAGTCAATGCTCCTCTGAACCCTGCAAGGTGTGTACCACCATCTCTTTGACGAATATTGTTAGTGAAGCACAATGTATTTTCGTGATAGCTATCGTTCCACTGCATCGCAATGTCTACCACTACCTCATTACTTTCTCCCTGTATAATCACAGTTGGGTGCAATGGAGATTTGCTTTTATCAAGCTCATGCACAAACGCTTCAACACCACCATCGTACTGAAAGTCTGCAACTTCTTTAGGGTCAGTACGTAAATCTTCTAAGATAAGGTGTATTCCAGAGTTTAAAAATGCAAGCTCGCGCATTCTATGCTCTATAGTTACAAAGCTAAACTCGGTTATTGCAAAATATCTATCTGATGGAAAAAATGTAACTTGAGTACCGCGCTTATCACCTGCATCACCTACTACAGCAAGCTCTTCGGTCTTGATACCATGTTCAAAACGCATTTTATGCTTCTTGCCGTTACGCCAAATAACAAGCTCCAACCAATCTGAAAGTGCATTGACAACAGACACACCTACACCGTGCAGGCCACCAGATACTTTGTATGAGTTACTATCGAACTTACCACCTGCGTGCAGCTGAGTCATAATAACTTCGGCAGCTGTAATACCCTCTTCAATATGCATATCGGTTGGTATACCGCGACCATCATCACGCACAGTGACAGAGCCATCGATATTGATCGATATATATATATTCTTACAATGCCCAGCTAATGCTTCATCTACAGCATTATCAACAACTTCATAAACCATGTGATGCAGGCCAGTACCATCTGCCGTATTACCGATATACATTTCTGGACGCTTTTGCACACCTTCTAGGCCCTTTAATACCTTGATGGAATGGGCACCATAATTTTGATCTTGCACAGAATTTATGTTTGTATTTTCAGTCATCAACTTAGCTTAATATTTCTTCCGCTTGGAGATTATCATACAGTATCTACTGGAGCAAGAAAGTTATGCGCGGGGGTTATAAAAACATCGCAGTTACTAAGAAAATAGCGCAGTGGCTTATGGATTGCAATGATGGGCGATATATAGCTAAAGCATTATAAAATGGGATACCATTGTAATTCTCTCACACACCTGTTTCATGCCCGCAAATTATATTTTCGTTCCCACGCACCCCTTTTTCATTCCCGCGCACCCCTTTGTCATTCCCGCGGCGGCGGGAATCTAGGAAAAAGTTATGTACACTAGATCCCCGTTTTCACGGGGATGACAAATGCGCTATTTATTGTCATGCCCGCAAATTATATTTTCGTTCCCACGCACCCCTTTTTCATTCCCACGCACCCCTTTGTCATTCCCGCGGAGGTGGGAATCTAGGAAAAAGTTATGTACACTAGA
>JAJTIA010000058.1 GCA_021299995.1 Candidatus Jidaibacter sp.
CGTCTATATGAATCTGTTCAAACTTAAGTGCTTCATCATAGCTGATTTTTCTAGCATATGTGTTCTTGATAAATCCAAGATTTTCAAAGAAAAATACTTGGTTTTGATACACAATATTCTGTAAGCATCTATCGATTTCAAGAGATAACATGGGCGAAATAGGATAAGATAGATATAGTGCTAGCGCATAAGTACAAAAAGGAGAGCGATCATAGAATTGTAGGTCGCGAACAGCATTTATCTGACGCTCGTTTTGCATCAAAATGATTTTATCTATAAAATTTAGCTTCTCCCATGGACTCTCGTTGCCATTTACTTGCTCTATTGCGATCACATCAGTTGCCGCTTCTAGTATAACTGTATGTTTATGTTTATAGAGTTCTTGTATCACTGAAGTTTTGGCGCTACCAGGAGTGCCAGTAAGTATAAAACGCTTGAATTGTTTGGTATTGGTCATATGTAGTGTTTTTAATCTTTTGGCACTGGCCAGAAAAAAGGATTGTATGCTACTTCCCATAAATGAGCATCCAGATCTGCGAAATATCCAGAAAAGCCTCCCCAATCAGTCTTTTGCGCTTGTTTTATTATTTTAGCGCCAGCACTTTTTGCTTGTTCTAATATCTCTATCACTTGGTGCTCATTTTCTACATTATGAGAAAGTGTAATACCTCTAAAGCCAGATCCAGAGGCTTCTACAGATATATCTTTTGCTAATAAATCCCATTGATATAAGGAGAGCCAGCTTCCATTTAGAGAGAAGAAACTAATATCTCCTTCAAACTCCATTTTTGGTAATTTAAGACCATGCTCATAAAAAGAAGTTGATGCTTTTAGATTTTTTACAGCTAACGTAATTATATTGATTCTGGGTTTCATTAGATTGAGCTTATTGATGAACTTGCAATAAGAATAACATTAATGCATTTTTTGTCCATTTGGAACCTTTGGGTCTACTGTAATGAGGCAGATCGCATCGTGGGCATCAGAGAATCCAACGAGTAGGAATTGGGATTTGAAGCCTGCTATATTCTTCTCACCTAGGTTTACGCATCCAACAATCTGCATGCCTATAAGAGATTCTGGTGTGTAATGTACAGTGACTTGTGCAGATGTTTGTAAGATGCCTATTTCTGGTCCAAAATCCGCCCACACCTTATATGCTGGCATATTAGCTCTTGGAAATTCTTCTGCTTTTACAATTGTGCCAGAACGTAAATCAACGCCCTCAAAGTCTTCATAAGAAATGATATTCATATTGTTAGCTTGTTTGAGTTATTAAGCCTGTAGACTGTCTAATCATTCATAGACTCTCCACCTAATGAGATATAAAAAATCTATAGAAGGCTTGTTCCAATCTAAACACCACCATTCAACCCTGCCGCAATCTCGCTCGATTGCTAAAGAGCATACTTGTTTTAAAAGCCCTTTACCAATACCATGGCCTCTATATTCTTCGCGTACATAAAGATCTTCGATATATAGCACATACTTGCATAAAAAAGTAGAGTAATTGTGAATGAATA
This sequence comes from Candidatus Jidaibacter sp., assembly GCA_021299995.1. Classification (GTDB taxonomy): domain Bacteria; phylum Pseudomonadota; class Alphaproteobacteria; order Rickettsiales; family Midichloriaceae; genus JAJTIA01. The sequence goes on from JAJTIA010000058.1 coordinate 1,524, forward strand.
ATACGAAACCTGATGGCTCAGTATCAACTTCAGCGATTAATACTTCAGCGTTAGGTGAATAATTGAATAATATGTTTTCAATATCTGAAACTGTTACGGTGATATGGTGTTGTAGCTGTTCTTACTAAGCTAATTCTTTGATGAAATCCAAAATAGTATATGAGTCTTCTTTTTTAGCGCGTCTAATGGTATATGTCATAGATAATGCCTAGTAAAATTGAGCAATAGATTAGTAAAGATAATACTTCTACAGACTCGCGGCATAATCTCTGACGGAAGCTAGATCTTCAGCTGTATCTACGCTTTTTGGCGAGTCATTAACAAGAGCTACACCTATAGACATATCATTTTCAAGAGCCCGTAATTGCTCTAGGTTTTCACGCAGCTCTAAAGGAGATTGTTCTAGTTTTACAAACTTCTCTAATGCATCAGCATTATAACCATATATGCCAATATGGTGCAGGTAATCTCCAGCGCCATACGGAAAACTTGCAGTTCTGGAAAAATATAATGCACGACCTTGATACGTAAGCACAACTTTTACAGCTGAATGCTTCTCAATATCAGATAAATCCTCAAATTTGCTAGCTGCAGTGCACATATCAAACTTACCTTCTTTGGTTTGCTCCACAACAGATCTAATAGTCTGTGGGCTAATAAACGGCATGTCGCCTTGTAAATTTACAAGTGAGGCAGAGGGTTTACCTAATTGTTCATATGCGGCCCATACTCTATCTGTACCTGTGGGCAAATTAGGGTCCGTAAGCACAGCCTTAAAACCATGTTTTATTGCCTCGTGTGCGACGACCTCCTCAGAGCAAGCTATCACAACTTCAGCACAATTAGCCTCTCGTGCTCTATTTGCTACTTGAATCACCATAGGTAGGCCAGCAATTTCAGCCATAGGCTTATTTGGCAATCTTTGGGAGCCCATACGAGCCGGGATTATTATCAACATATCAACCTTTTTTATTATGCATGTGGTAGTTAAACTCCGCACCAACGATGAAAATTATACTGCATATGTAAAAATAAAGTAAAGCAATAATTATCCCAGCTATACTTCCATATATCAAATTTACTTGTGGGAAATGCGTAAGATAGTACCTAAAACCTATAGAGGCTCCGTACCATCCAATAAATGTGAGTATAGTGCCAGGGATTGCGTAAATGAATTTATTCTTACAATTTGGAAGTGAGTGATAAATATAAGCAATAATAAAAAATGTAAATAAAAGCATAATGATAAAGTGTGCTTGCCCTGTTTTTGGATCGATGATCTGTGCTATCATGCTAGATTTTGGTATGCCAAACAGATTAATGATAAAGTCTGATATGTATGGAAGAATTAGTAGTATCAACAGAAAACATATTGTGACAGATATCATGACAATGAATTCAATAATACTTACTAAGCGGCGTAGTATATATGCTGGTGTATTGCTCACTCGGTTCGCTCTATTTAAAATTGTGCGGAGCGCCTCAAATATCGATGATGCTGTCCATATTGCGCTTATTATCGCAATTGTTAATAAGCTTTGTGGAGGGTTAGATGTGATTTCTACGATCCTAGGCTTGAGAGCATCTATAAACTGTGCCCAGTGACTGTTGACTATAAGTTCAACTAAAAAACTTCCTAAAGATTCATTACCTATAAACCCAACGACCGCGACAAAAAAGACTAAAAATGGAAATATCGTAAGCATGAAGAGAAACGATAAATAACCTGCATGCTCTATGCCATCGTGCATCACCATGTCGTAGATCGATTTATATAGGATTTTTGGTAGTTTAAAAATTTTAAGCATTCACTATCAATATTTAGTCAACTTGCATTGTGTTGATATTAGACTCAGGAGAGCTTTGCGTATCGAGAGTTATAACTTGATTTTGGTTGAAATTGGATATGACTGATGATACGGATGCATGAATATCTTTTAAGATAAATGATGGGTATATGCCTAGGGCAAAAATCAATATTGTAATAGGCCAAAATGTAGTTTTTTCAATACCGTTGATATCAGTAATATCTTTTAATTTCTCATTTTTAATCTCGCCAAACATAACACGTGCGTAAAGCCAAAGCATATATGCTGCACCAAGCACCATTCCAGTTGCAAGCAATGCAGAATAAAGCTTATGCTCAGCAAATACACCTAAGAGCACCATAATCTCTCCAATGAAACCTGCTGTAGATGGAAGCGCTACAGATGCCATAGTAAATATCATAAACTGTAGAGCGAATGCAGGCATTTTATCGGTTAACCCTCCGTAAAACGATATTTCTTTTGTATGCATTCTGTCATATAAAACACCAACGCACATAAAGAGCGCACCAGATATAATGCCATGGCTTATCATTTGAAAGATCGCGCCTTCAACACCTGGTTGATTGAATGAAAATAATCCAGCTGTTACAAAGCCCATGTGAGCGATAGATGAATATGCTATCAATTTTTTCATATCTTCCTGCATCAAGGCAACGAGTGACGTATAGATAACAGCTATAATGCTCAGCCAAAATACAAAATCCATGAAGTATACAGATGCTGCCGGGAAGAAAGGTATAGAAAATCTGATGAATCCATATCCACCAAGTTTTAGTAATACGCCAGCCAGTACTACAGAACCAGCCGTGGGTGCTTGAACGTGTGCATCTGGTAACCAGGTGTGTACAGGCCACATAGGTACTTTTACAGCAAACGATGCGAAAAATGCAATCCATAGCCAGCGTTGAATCTCTAATGCGTAGCTAGGTAAAATGCTGTTTAAGTCTGGTATATATGTAGTCTCAGCTTGGAAATATACATAAACTATAGCAAGTAGTAAAAATACCGAACCTGCCAGTGTGTATAAAAAGAACTTAAATGCTGCATATATTCTATTAGTTCCTCCCCATATACCAATGACCATATACATTGGTATCAATACTGCCTCAAAAAATACGTAGAATAATAGTAAATCTGTCGCTAAGAATGTGCCTAAAATAAAGGTCTCCATTACTAGGAAGCACATTACAAATTCTTTGACTTTATATTTGATTGAGTTCCAGCTGCACAATAAGCAGATAGGTATGATGAATGTTGTAAGTATCACAAATAAAATAGATATGCCATCTACAGCCATGCCATAAAAAATGTTATATCCATCAACCCATGATATTTTCTCTTCTAATTGATATATTGACGATTCAGCATCAAAGCCATGCCAGATATATAAAGACAAAAAGAATGTGAGCAGTGTGATTGAGAGACCAAATAACTTAATTGCTTTATCTGTAATTCTAGAAAAAGACGAAGAGATATATATGATGAATGCACCAATCAAAGGCAAAAAGGTAAGTAATGATAATATAGATAGCTCTGACATAATTAAACTCTATTAAAACATAAAAAATATTGTCCATACCAATAGGAACAATAGGCCACTAATCATAACGAATGCATACTGGTAAACGAATCCAGTTTGAAACACGCTCACAAGCTTAGATGCAACAAAAGTGATAGATGCAAGGCCATTGGGAATACCATCTATTACTGCAGCATCAGCTTTTTTCCAAAGAGACCTACCTAATTTTTTCGCAGGTTTTACGAACAGATAGTGGAATAATTCATCGAAATACCATTTGTTAACCAAGAAAGTATAGGTTCTGTTGAACGTAGATGAAATAATTTGAGGTAATGTGCCTTTTCCAATATAACATACGTATGCTAGTAATATCCCAAAGATCCCGGCAAGCAAAGGCAATACAGCATATATATGGTTTATGTTTTCTATGTTAGCAAGCGAGTTGTTTTGAGCAAGTACAAAAATTGCTCCACGCCAGAACGCTCCATCTTCATTTACTATATCAAGTGTGTGTGCTCCCCAGTATCCAGAATATACAGCCCCTATTGCAAGCAAAAATAGAGGTATTGTCATCACTAGTGGTGATTCATGAACGTGAGACATGATTTTGTTTGATGCGCGCGCCTTTCCATGAAACGATAGTATAATCAATCTCCAAGAATAAAACGCAGTCATAACAGCTGCAAGAAGTCCAATTGAATAGGTAGATATAGCAAACTCGCTATTAGATGCTATTGCCGCTTCTAATATTATATCTTTTGAGTAAAAACCTGCAAATGGGAATATACCAGCTAATGCTAGAGATCCTATCCACATCATTGCATATGTGAATGGTATCTTTTTCCAGATTCCACCCATTTTCCTAATATCTTGCTCGTCACTCATCGCATGTATAACGCTTCCTGCAGATAAGAATAATAGTGCTTTGAAGAATCCATGTGTCATCAAATGGAATACTCCTGCCGAATATGCAGAAACGCCGCATGCGAAGAACATGTATCCAAGCTGACTACATGTGGAGTATGCGATAATCTTTTTGATATCGTTTTGTACCAATGCAACAGTTGCAGCAAAAAAGCATGTAAAAGCACCAACGCATGTCACAACAGACAATGCAACTTCGGAATATTCAAATATAGGGGAGCACCTGGCTACCATGAATACTCCTGCTGTCACCATTGTTGCAGCATGGATTAGGGCAGATACAGGTGTTGGACCTTCCATAGCATCTGGCAACCATGTGTGAAGCCCAAGCTGAGCAGATTTACCCATAGCTCCCATAAATAAAAGCAAGCACGTCATAGTCACTATGCTTACATTGTGGCCTAAGAAGTTGATAGTAGTGTGTTGTAGTTGGCTCACATTAGGGAAAACGCCATCAAAGTCCACAGTGCCCCAAAACCAGAACACCATAAAAATGCCAAGGGCAAAGCCAAAGTCACCGACTCTATTGACTAAAAATGCTTTGATTGCAGCTGCATTAGCAGATGCTTTTTTGAACCAAAAACCAATTAATAGATATGAACACACTCCAACTCCTTCCCATCCAAAGAATAATTGTATGAAGTTGTCTGATGTAACCAACATAAGCATACAGAATGTAAATAATGATAGGTAGCACATAAAACGCTGTCTGTGAGGATCATGTGACATGTAGCCAATAGAGTATATATGGACAAGCGCTGATACTGATGTAACAACAACAAGCATTACAGCTGTAAGCACATCGATATATATAGACCAAGATGCAGTGAATATGCCAGAATTAAACCATTCGAACAGTTTGAGATGTATAATATTGCCAGATAAAGCAACATGATTGAATACCAATGCTGTGCATAATGCACTAAGCACAACAGATCCAGATGTTAGAATATTTGCAAGGATAGGGCTTACACGGCTTGTCAGCATTCCTATTAGGAAAGCAGCAAATAAAGGAGAAAGAACAAGAACTATCGCAATGAAATTAAAATCTAAAGATCCCATTATTACCCCTTCATCTGACTAATGTGTTCAATATCTATAGTTTGATTGTTGCGGAAATATACAACTAGTATAGCAAGACCTATAGCTGCTTCTGCTGCAGCAACAGTAAGTATCATGATTGTGAAAATCTGACCTGCAATATCGTTAAGGTATGTAGAAAATGCAACGAAATTGATGTTAACAGCAAGGAGCATAAGCTCGATAGACATGAGTATAGATATAACACTCTTTCTGTTGATTAATATACCTGTGACGCCAATTGTAAAAATCAGAAACCCAAGAATTATAAAATGTACAATAGTAAGTGAGCCAGCAATCATAATTTAACACCTTCACGCAATTTAACATCTTTTAACTGAACGGAGTCCTTTGTTCTTTGTACCTGATCAGCAATTATCTGTCTTCTTGTAGCTTTGTTGTGAGTCAGAGTAAGTACAATCGCACCAATCATTGCAACTAGTAGCACTAAGCCTGCTAACTGGAATGGTATAAAATAGTCTGTATATAGCACCAGCCCAATTTGTTCTGTGTTTGTTAGTTCGTCCAGATCTGTAGGTGCCTGGATATTAGGAAAAAAGGATGAAGAATATGATAGAGCTATCATCAATTGTAAAAATATAAGTGTGCCAACTAAAACACCTAGAGGCATTGTCCGTAAAAAGCCTTGTTTTAATTCTGCGACATTCACATTTAGCATCATAACAACGAATAGGAATAATACTGCAACAGCACCAACATACACTATTATTAAGGTCATAGCTATAAACTCAGCACCCAGCATTATGAATATTCCAGCTGCATTAAAGAAGGCAAAAATTAAAAAAAGCACTGCATGCACAGGGTTTCTAAGTGAGACTACAAGTAGTGACGAGATTACCAAAGTAATTGAAAAAAGATAAAAAAGTAATTCGATCATAAACAATCTAAATGAAAACAACTTATACATTACTAATTTACAAGTTCCTTTTAAGCAAGTTTTTTCCTAGCAAAAGATACAATAAATAATCCGAATTTTACGATCAAAAATCAGAAGACATAAAGTATCGGTCATGCTAGGATCCTTACAATATCACAAATTTTAAAAAGAGGAGAATATGGTTAGTTTTAAAAAAATTATATCTGTGACATTGGCTGCCGCATTATTGGCAAGCTGCACAAATGATTCAGGTGAGATTAATAAACAAGCATTGATAGGTGTAACAGGCGCTGTTGCAGGTGGTGCTTTAGGTTCTAATGTTGGTAAGGGATCTGGACGTACCGCTGCTATTATTGGTGGCGCTCTTTTAGGCGGAATGGTTGGTAGCGAAGTGGGTAGATCTCTAGATAAAGCTGATATCGCGTATCATTCAAGGACTCAGGGTAGGGCACTAGAATACAATAGAGCGGGCACTACATCTTCTTGGAGTAACCCAGATTCTGGTGCTTCTGGTACATTTACTCCTGTAAAAACAATGCAATCTGGTGATAGATACTGCCGTGAATACACGCAAACAATCACAGTGGGTGGCAAGACTGAAAGAGGTCATGGTACTGCGTGCCGTAACCCAGATGGCACATGGGCAATGCAATAAAATTAATGGGTGAAAATACATGCAAGATAAGGTTCAATTAGTGGAGAATTTACCTCAGATTTTAGCTGGTAAAACTGGCTTGGTGATGGGTGTTGTGAACGATATGTCTATTGCTTGGGCAATCGCTGAGATGGCTGCAAAATGTGGCGCAGAGCTTGTTTTCACATATCAGTCTGATGTTTTGCTGAAGCGAGTTGAACCGCTTGCAAAGTCTGTGAATAGTAAAGTGATAGTGCAATGTGATGTATCGTCTACAGATTCTTTAGATGCTGCGTTTGCACAGATTGAGCAATCTGTAAAAAAGATTGATTTTGTGATTCATGCAATTGCATTTTCAGATAAGAATGAGCTGCGTGGTCGGTATGTTGACACATCAAAGCAAAACTTCCTACACACTATGGACGTCTCTTGTTACTCATTAGCAGCTGTTGCTAAGCGTGCAGAAAAGCTGATGCAAGATGGTGGTAGCATTATTACATTAACTTATTATGGTGCAGAAAAAGTTATACCAAACTACAATGTTATGGGTGTTGCGAAAGCTGCTCTAGAATGCAGTGTGAAGTATTTAGCTGAAGACCTTGGGCAGAATAAAATAAGGGTTAATGCTATATCTGCTGGGCCCATCAAAACATTAGCAGCATCTGGTATTGGTGGCTTCAAAAACTTCTTAAAGGTTGGAGAGAAGGTGAACCCACTCCGCAGAAACACATCGCTCGATGATGTGGCTGGAACTGCTCTATTCCTCGCATCAGATTTTAGTGCTGGTATCACAGGTGAAAACATACATGTTGACTGTGGGTATAATGTGATAGGGATGCAGATGAATCCAGATGACCCAGCTTAGTACGCTTAAAAAATCTACGTATGATTATGGTGTGAGAGCGGAAGATATAGTGTCTTCCTTTTATAAATCTTTGGGTTTTGAAGAGTTAAGTAGGCGCTACAAAACTCCATATGGTGAGATAGATATTATCTTGAAAAAAGAGAATTTGATTGTATTTGCGGAGGTCAAAGCGCGCTCAAAACGTACAGCGGCTTCAGATGTAATAACGCAAAAGCAGGTTAGGCGTAGCGTTGATGCGGCAAGTTTTTACATTGCATCTCTAGAAAGTATAGAATGTGATTTCAGGTTCGATCTTCTGATATTAGAAGGAGAGTCTATAGCCCGCATTATTGAAAACGCGTGGACAGCAGATTGTTGAATAATAATATATAGCGAAACCGATATAACAATTGTGCGGCTTTATAACTTGCTCTAGATTCCTGCCTCTGCGGGAATGACAAAGGGATGGTAGGGAATGACAAAGGTATAGGAGGGAATGGCAATGGGCGGTTCCTTATATAAGATAGACACTCAATTTTCTTGCTTTTTGTTGTGTAGTGCAGGCGGAATACAACATGTAGACGTGGATCCAGTATGTATAACTTGCTCTAGATTACCGCATCCGCGGTAATGACAAAAAAGATGGTTGGGAGTGAAAATGAGGTGTGCCGGAATGACAATTAGCGTTATAGGTTAAGTACACACAGCATACTTGTCATCCCCGTGAAAACGGGGATCCACACAAAAAGTGGATTCAACGCCTCCGCGGGAATGATAGTCTGATGCTATTTTACATGTAAAATAATAAAGGGCTTATAATATTTAGAATCATAAAAACCCATGGGTGTGGTCGACTCTATGATCCAATTTCTAATAAATACTGAATGCAATTGGTGGAGCCGAGACGATTCGAACGTCCGACCTAGTGATTAGGAATCACTCGCTCTATCCTGCTGAGCTACGGCTCCTTTTTTAACATATGCGAGTATATTTATAACGTAAAAACAGGCAAGTGTTTCTTGAGTAATAATCTCAATATCAATTAAAGGAGCTTATGCGGGTTGATATTATGGTACGATTTCTAAGTTGCTCACTTTTGAAGCTTCATACAGATCCAAAAGCTCATCTTTTAAGGATGCTAAGTAACCAATCGCTGATACAATTTGTATTACGTATTTTATCATTGGTTGTTCAGGCGCATATTCCAATGCTAGTGTGCACGCAAGGTTCGCCGAGCATAACAAAAGCGTATTACGGAAGCAATGCATGTTTTTTAATCTAGCTGTCTTGTGTTCAGAATATTCTATGTAAGGTTCGCGAGAAAAATACGCATACCCCAGAATCGCTGCAGCTAAAGGTATAGCCTGTGCATATACAGGTATATCATTATTAAAAAATCTTAGTGCTCCAAATACTGTAAGAGGTGTAAGAAGTTGCGCTTTTCTATATCCAGATGAGTAGAAAATTTCATCTTCTATTGAGTCCCAGAGGCACTGCTTTTCATACTTTTTCTGCAAAATTGGGTTAGTGTAGCCATCTTTTTTATAAGGCAATCTAATGTCTGTGGTTGCAAATATATAGTTTAGCACATCGTCAGGTATGTTTTTATAAATCAACCCAGCAATTGTTTGCTTGGATATATTATTTAGGTTTACGCCTTTTTGCGTTTTGAAATAGTTGAAGTAGTTGATAGCAATTCTTTTGTTTTCTATGTCTGTGCATGAATTGATGTTTTCAATGGTATCATAAAGTACATATGTTTTATAATCTTGATCTACAAATGTAGCATCGCCGAAATGAGCCATGACTATTTGTATTGTATCATAATATTTAGCCTTATAGATCACTGCGTTGTTCTTTATCAAATGCGTTGCGATGTTTGGGTTGTCTGTAAGTAACTCAATAAGCTTTGTTTTATTGTCTTCAAATAGTTGTTCTTTCTTTAATAGCTCTGCAAGAGAGCTGATTTTTGTTCGATATTCTTTTGCCACAGTATCAAGATCGTTCGAATTTACATCAGTATCAAAGCTGACGTTATCTATACAAAAACTTTTCTGTTTAGAAAGAAACTCTAATTGCTCCTTATTGGTTAATGTGAACACCGCTCCATTAATATATGCGCCATGCTCAATTAAGATTTCTACAGCTTCGAATGAACCATTGCTAGCTGCAATTTCTATGGCGTACTTGTATCTATCTCGATTTTTTATGGCATAATTATTATAACAAATCCAATTCTGAGCACCAGGGTTTGCCTTTAAGAATGTGGAGAGAGCGTCTTTATTAAATGGATTAGCTATTATTAGTGTTTTTAGCTCTGCACGTTTTGCTTGTGCGATTTTTATAAGCAGTGCACATTTTGCTTCATCGTTCGCGGCGTTTGGAAGCGCGGCGTTTAAAGATTCTAAAGTTTCATGTTTGTTTACAACTAAATTGATATCTTCATAAACATTTATATTTGGTTGCGCGAGTAAAAGCTTTACAGAGTCTTCGGCACCCACATCATATGCAAGTTTGAGAGGTGTACGTGATGTTATACCAGTGTCATTAAGTTGTATATGATTTAAAAACCCAAACCCAGGGTAATGCTGAATAAAAAGACTCAGAATCTCAGGGTATTTGATATAAGACTTATCCCAAGCGGACTTATACCAAGTTTTGTTAAATGGTGTGCCTTCAAGGATTGCTCTACGTACATTTCTATATTCAGGATTAAACATATTTCTCATATTTTGCCTTCGTTTATTTATATTTATGGAGGGATTGTATCTTATTTGTTATAAGATTTGTAGTGAATTTTTAATATAGGGCGAGTTTTTTTAATTTGTTCTTTGAATATCAAGAAAATATATTGCACTTGAAATACACAATTATTTTGATACAATGCAGCTTAATTCGCATGCAAGGACTAAGTTTTGGTGTTTACCACTTGGTAGACCACGCCTTGCAGAGGTAAAACCAAAATTAGGAGAAAAAAATGTCTAAATTACCTGAATTTTCAATGCGCGACCTTCTGGATGCCGGTGTTCACTTTGGCCACAGAAAAAATGCATGGAATCCAAAAATGGCTAAATATGTATATGGAGTTAGAAACGGTATTCATATAATCGACTTAGGCCAAACAGTAGGATTTTTAAAGAAAGCATTAGCAGCTGTAAAAGATGTGGCATCTAAAAATGGCAGAGTGCTTTTTGTTGGTACAAAAAAACAAGCATCTGAAGTTTTAGCAAAAGAAGCTACAAGATGTGGTCAGTACTTCGTTAATCACCGTTGGTTAGGCGGCATGCTTACAAACTGGTCTACAATTTCTGCATCTATTAAAACATTGCAAAAGTACGAAGAATTGTTGGCGAACGAAGAAGTTCAGATGACAAAAAAAGAAAGATTAGACCTTGAGCGTAAAAGATCTAACTTAAATAACGTACTTGGTGGCATTAGAAATATGGGCGGTAAGCCTGACATCTTGTTTGTTATTGATACAAACCAAGAGGATTTGGCTATTACAGAAGCTAAAAAATTAAACATTCCTGTAATTGCTATCGTTGATAGTAATTCAAATCCAGATGCAATCGATTTTCCAATACCTGGTAATGACGATGCAAGAAAAGCTATCGAACTATATGCAAGATTGCTTTCTGATGCAGTTTTATCTGGCTTGCAAGATGGCTTGACAAATGCTGGTGTTGATATAGGCGCAATCGATATGGGGTCTATGTTTGATCCTGCTAATACTGAGATTGAGCTTGATGTTGCATCTGAAGAATCAAATGCTCCTAAAGCTAAAGGCAAAAACAAGCCAGAAGTAGCTGTGGTTACAAAAAAGAAAGCTCCAAAAAAAGCTGAAGCACAGCCAGAAGCTGCTGCTGAGTAATTTATAAAGCTAATCATTTTAATAGAGGTATATGATGACAATTAGTGCATCTTTAGTGAAGGAACTAAGAGACAAAACAGGCGCAGGCATGATGGACTGCAAGAAAGCTCTTGCTGAGACAAATGGTGATGTAGAAGCTGCTGTAGATTGGCTGCGTACAAAAGGATTAGCTGCTGCTGCGAAAAAGGCTGGTCGTGTTGCAGCAGACGGTCTAGTCGCTACACATGTTGATGGTAAATCTGGTGCTGTTGTAGAGCTTAACTCTGAAACAGACTTTGTTGCTAAGAACGACAAGTTCCAAAATTTGGCGACATCTTTGGTTCGTGATTACTTAGCTTTCAACAACAATGACATAGAAGCATTTAAGGCAAGTAAAAGCAGCTTAAGTGGTAAAACAGTTACAGAAGAAGTTTCTGAACATATAGCTGTAATTGGTGAAAACATGACATTGAGACGCGCAAACAAATTGCAAGTTTCAAACGGTGCTGTAGTTAGCTACGTGCACAACAGTGTTGCTCCAGCTTTGGGCAAAATTGGTGTATTGGTTGCTATTGAGTCAGATATTGCATCTGATAAGCTTCAAGTATTGGGCAAGCAAATAGCTATGCACATTGCAGCTTCTAAGCCAGAAAGTTTGACAACTGCAGAGTTAGATCAATCTTTGGTTGAAAGAGAAAAGGCTGTGTTTGTAGAGCAAGCGCGTGCATCTGGTAAGCCAGACAACGTTATCGAAAAGATGGTAGGTGGCCGTATTGCTAAATTCTATGAGCAAGTTGTATTATTAGAGCAGATGTTTGTTATGGATGGTAAAACAAAGATTTCGCAAGTAGTAGAAGACTTTGCAAAAGAAAATGGTGGTTCAGCTCAGATTGTTGCATTCGAGCGTTTTGCACTTGGTGAAGGTGTAGAAAAGCAAGAAACTGGGTCATTCGCTGACGAAGTGGCCTCAATGGTCGCAGGACGATAGGAATAAAAAAGGCTTGTTAAACAAGCCTTTTTTATTGCACATTAACATAACATCTAATTGGTAGTATAATGTCTAAACTAAAATACAAGCGCGTTCTTTTGAAGCTTTCAGGTGAAGCTCTTATGGGTAATCAACATCTAGGATACGATCACGCTGTAATTAGGACTATATGCCAAGATTTGAAAAATGTTGTGGATATGGGAGTTGAGGTATGCGTAGTTGTGGGTGGAGGCAATCTGTGCAGAGGTGCAACTCTTTCTCAGATGGGTATAGAGCGCGCAAGTGCAGACTATATGGGTATGCTTGCCACAGTGATGAATGCTCTTGCATTACAGAGCGTATTAGAAAGCTTAGGACTTGTAACAAGAGTACAATCTGCAATCACCATGACTGCTATTTGTGAGCCTTATATAAGACGTCGTGCAATAAGACATATGGAAAAAGGCAGAATAGTGATTTTTGCTGCAGGTACTGGTCATCCGTACTTTACTACTGATACAAATGCTGCGCTCCGTGGCGTTGAGATGCGCTGTGATGCAATAATCAAGGCGACAAATGTTGATGGTGTTTACACAGCAGATCCTAAGAAGGACCCGTCTGCTACGAGATATGAAAAGCTATCATTTTCTGATGTTCTTGTGAATGACTTAAAAGTTATGGATGCTGCTGCAATCAGTCTTGCAAGAGAAAATAAAGTACCTATACTGGTTTACAACATTTTGCAGCAAGGCGAGCTATCAAAAGTCGTCTGCGGGGAAGGAAAATTTACAATTGTTGAGTAATTATGAGTAAAGAATATATTGTTGATTTACAATCTAGAATGGAAGGTGCAATTGCATCTTTGCAACATTCATTAAATGGTTTAAGAACGGGGCGTGCGTCTGTATCTTTGCTTGATCCTATAAAGGTTGAAGCATACGGTTCTGTAATGCCACTTTCGCAAGTGAGTACAGTGAGCACACCAGATGCCAGGATGATTATGGTCCAGGTTTGGGATACATCTGTAACAAACTTCGTTGTGAAATCTATACAAGAGTCTGGCTTGGGTCTGAACCCTATCCCTGAAGGTAATGTGATAAGAGTGCCGATCCCTGATCTTTCAGAAGAAAGACGTAAGGATCTTGGGAAAAAGGCCAACGAATACGGCGAAAACGCTAAGATTTCTGTAAGAAACATCAGACGTGATGGTAATGATCACTTTAAAAAGCTGGAAAAAGAGAAGATGATGTCAGAAGATGAAAGCAGATCATTCTCTGATGAAATTCAGAAGATCACAGAGGAGTATACAAAGAAAATAGATCAAACTGTTGCTGATAAGGTTAAAGAAATTATGACAATATAGCATTATTTAGCATGTGTATTGACTAAAGGGGCCGCTTTATTGTGGCCTTTTTTATTATCCATATACTGGATAGTTAAAGCAGTATAAAATAGCCCCCGATTGTCATTCCCGCAGAGGCGGTAATCTAGAAAAAGATATATACACTGGATCTCGGTCTGCTCGGGGATGACAAATATTCTACGTATACTCCAGAATCCCAAAAAAAAATGACATTATTCTAGAGAGCGAAATTCAACTACAAAGCCGTGCCATAATTACAGTGACTGGGCTATAGCTAAATAAAGTTTTCTGCTTTCATAGGAGTTGTTCTTTTTAGCATTCTGTTGAGCTTTAGCCATATGCGTTCAAATACACGGCATAATGCCCCATTTGCCATAACGTTAGAGCTTGTGATAATTGGGTCAAGGAGTACATTGAACGCAAGGATTAATGCTATCATTTCGCTATTAAAGTGTAGGTATGTTTCATATATAGGTAGCATTACGAAGATCGCTCCACCCAGCATAGCTGCAGTTGCAAAGCGTGCTAGTACAAACGCAACACTAAATGCGCTGAATGTTGCTAAATCTGGGAGATGGCCGTAGAATTGTAGGTATATCATAGAGCACATCAATGTTTGTGCAATACAATCACCTATTTGTTGAATGTTTGTAGTGGTAGGAATCACAGCGCTTGCAAACGATGGGTGATTAAGGTTTTTAGATGCTCCTGAAATTGTCCACGGCATTGTGGAAAGGCTGCACCCAGATGTGAGTGATATTCCGCCAGCGGGTAGCAGGTTTTTAACATGTCTTGTAAACCTTGTGTATGAAAGTCCAGAACTGAGTAAAAATAGAAAGGATATATAGATAACCAAGATAACGATTAAGACTAAAATCAAGGATGCGTAATTTGTAATAGCATTATCAAGCATTTTCGATGCGTGCATTTGCACAACAAATCCCAAAACGAATAAAGGTATTAGCCTTGCAAAAATCTTTGTAAGCAAATATTCCATAGTATTCTTGGCAGCCTGCAAGGACTTATGAGCAATTTTATTATGTGTGAATGGCAGTAATAACCCAATTAAAAGGCCTAGCAATACACCTTTATCTGCAGACCAAAAAGCTGGCATTTTAAAAGGGAATCTCCATAAAGCTTCAAGTTGCGCTGCTGAACTTGCAATATTGAGCGGGGGCATCATATCTGATACCAGATATGCGCTCATCATTGCATACCAAACACTCATCATGTTAGAGCATGCCTCAAATATCGTTATTGCTAATATAAAAAATACTGCTTTGTTCTTAAAGCTTTGAATTGTAGCAGCTATGAATATGGCAACTGTCAATGGCATGACAATCATCAACATATCCTTAATAAAAACACTGATTGTGTAAAAAAAAGATTGCGTTTCTACATTAAGATATGGAGCGCTTATGAAATATATGGCGAGTAATAATAAGATTTGAATGCTACGATTGCGGTAAAAGTTCATGTTTTTTAGATGAATAGATAATGTTTGCCATTTATATCACGAATGCAATTTGCGTTCTATATTAAAAGTTAGTGCGTTGCGTTTTTTAGACATTAATTGAATCTTATGAAAAAATATATTGTTGCTTCACATAATCTTAACATTTCACACCTATAATTCGATTTGATGTATAAATATTATTTGTTGCGATGATTGAATATAAATATCTACTGAGTATGTTTGAGCATAAACAATTAAAAGAGTTACACGAGTCTCTTCAAGGTTGTAGTGACAATCAGTTGGCATCTGTATTGGGTGATGCTTATCAATACGATCAATTGCTAGAGATATCTAATGCTATATATGACCCAGAATTGCTTTACAGAATGTATGTCCTACTTAGCTGGTGTGATGATGCCCCTAAATTATGGTATAGGGCGCGTAAGTTAGATGATCAAGAGAACTCATGGTTGTATTGGTATCTGAGTTCTATAATAAGCAGTAATAACGTTCATGCATTTGCCATAATGCTAAATCAGCCAGATGCTCTGCATCTATTACAAACTAAATATACAAATGGTTCTCTATTAGATATGGCCGGAGAGACAGCAATATTTCATAACAAACTAATTGAGTTTGGATTGGTGCAATTTAAAATAATTCGGGAAGATGAAGAATTTGTGCAAGAAGAAGTTCATGTAGATGCAGCGAAACCTGCTGGGCAAAATATTACAGATGTTTTGAGCGCTAAGGCTTTAGAGCTTTTTAAGTATCTCAATTCTATAGAATACAGAGCGAATGTTGAGAATTTTTTAAAAACAACCGTAAAAGAGTTTTTGGATGAGAGATTCAAAGATGACGTGACTACCAAAAAGTTTGCTGTAACTAGCATTGGCTTGTTTGCTGCTGCCGCATACTTAGTAAATGACTGTAACCCAATAAAAAGTATTATCGTGGGTGCTGCATTGTTTTCATCTGTGTATATGGTGCATAAGAGATACTGTGAAGATATAGCGCAGCCTGCTTTAAGATAAGCTTGATAAAATAATCACATAAACATTGACATTTCGTGTGCTGATATATATAAAACAAGACTAATTGTGTGATTTCTTGGTGGATTTATGACTGCTCCTTTAATGCCTAAAGCAACGGCAATTTGGTTGATTGAAAATACTGCTCTTACGTTTGAGCAAATAGCTGAGTTCTGTGGTCTTCATCCATTGGAAGTGCAAAGCATTGCAGATGGTGAAGTGGCTAAAGGTATTATCGGTTTGGACCCTGTGTTAAGTGGTCAACTTGCTAAGGAAGAAGTGGAGCGTTGCGAAAAAGATCCAACTGCACATTTAAAATTAGCAGATAGCGCAAAGCGTCATATAGTTCAGGAGTCTAAAAGCAAGAAAACAAAATACACACCTGTTGCTCGCAGGCAAGATAAGCCAGACGCGGTTTCGTGGTTGCTAAAAAACTGTCCAGAGCTTACAGATGCTCAGATCGTGAAATTGATCGGGACAACAAAGGTGACAATCGAAGCTGTTCGTACTAAGGAGCATTGGAATAGCCAAAACATTAAGCCAAAAGATCCTGTATTATTGGGCCTATGCTCCCAAGCAGAGATGGATAGAGTACATGCTGCAGCAGTTAAAAAGGCTAACGCTATGCAGAAAAATAATCCTACATCAAGCGATATTTTGGACGCAAAAGTTGCATCTTCAGAAGAGTAGATTATCTGATACTCAAGATTTTTTTATCGTTTATATTGGTTATGCGGTATTTTGGACAAAATCATTGACACTCATTATATCTTTTGATATAATTGGTCAAATAATTGATTTATGATGATTGTATGTCTGATTTTTCTAAATTTATGAGTGCTTTATTATCTGTTGCTATAAAGCTGGATAGCTCATCTAATGGACCAATTTCTAACATTGTAGACAACTATAATATAAGCGCTGCACAAGATGAGCAGCTTGTGTTAGCAGATTCTCCTACTATGGAGGATCTGATATTGACTGATTTTTCTAGCTTTAATGATGCTAAGTATGAAAAGGTTTTAGATGATATAAATGGATTTTTTTCTAAAAAATCTAATCTAAAAGATTTAGGCCAGAAGCTTGCTAAGTTGAAGGGTAAGAATGCAACTAATCCTGCTCAAATGGATAATGAAGAGTGTATTGAGGTTTTTAATGGTATTCTCGATATTTTGAAAGGCTTGCTATCTAACGAATCTCTATCTGATTACTGGTCAGCTACTGATCAAGAGATATCAGCATACTGCAAAATTAAGATGCAAAAGCATTTATCTGTTCTGATGCCTACGACACCTTTTCCAGAAGATGAAAATGGATTAAAACATTTGCACCGTCAAAAAATTTGTAAAGAATTTCATCCTGATAGAAATCTAAAGATGAGTAATGAACAAAAAGAGGCTTATTCTTCATGGACTTCCATATATACTGTATACGATAAGAAGCAAAAACAAGATGATGGCTTTATAAACTATTTTATTTTGAGAAAGACTATAGATAAGGTTAGAGCAGATAATAACTCTAAATTATTCTGGTGGAGGTTTAATACATGTGGTGTTGCAGCCATTAATCTTTCTCTAAGCCTTTTTGCAAACGGCGTAATATATGTAAATGTGTCGAATTTTCATAGGTACATTTATTTACCATTGTTATTGCTATCTTACCTTAATGTTTATTCAATATGGCAATCTTCACTACAGTATTGCATTTCGGCTTACAGCACGTTAAAGAAGTCAGAGCAATATAGGGAAAGCTCTTGGCATATATCGAAAGATGTACTTACGTACGCATGCTCAATCTATAACTGCGCCACAAACAATCAGTCTTCGATTGAACTAATTATTATGCTAGGTTTGCTTTATGCTGTCAATGGTGCTGCAGGTGTAACAGAGCAATTGCCTATGCAGCTTGTTGCAATGACCGCTCTTTCAGTTCCATCTTTAATGTTCAGGTGTGTTTCTAATTTGGAAAGCAAAGAAAGCTTGCCAAAATTTTTACACGGAGTTTATGATTTCCATCACTATGCTAAACAAAATGCGCACTTTAATATAGATATATTATTAAACAAGTTAGAGAAAAATAATGATTATTGCCGTATAAATTTATTTTGATAGCTCTTTAGACCTTAGGACAGCAGCCGACATAGCATTTGCCATAAGGTTATATAACGCATCTTTTTCGTAAAATACATCGAGTGATGCCTGTGTAGAACCTTTGTGGCTAGTTACAGATTCTCGTAGCTCAGATAAAGACTTGCCTGATTTTTTAATCATCTCAGCAGATCCAAGCAGGGTTTTTACTGCCATATCGGTTGCTACATCTTGCGGTATGCCTTTTTCTTGTGCAAATTTAATAAGATATTCTGTAAAAAGGAAGAAATATGCAGGTGAACTTCCGCTGAGCGGTATTATATCATCTATTGCATCTTCGCGATCAAACCAGTGTAGATAGCTTATTTTGCCTATCATCTTTTCCACCAGCTCTTCATGGCTTTTTGTGGATTTTGTATTGCATATAGCGCCCGTTACACCATGATTGAATAGGATATTGATATTTGGCATAAGACGCACCACAGGGTTTTCTGTAAACACTTGTTCGAAAAATTTTAGTGTTTTACCAGCTGCAATAGAGATGATAAGAGTGGATGCGGGTATATTGTATGATCTGTAGCTCTCCAATATTTCTGATAATGTCTGTGGCTTCACAGCAAATAATATGGCGTCGAACGTTGTATTTTGGGGGAAGTGATCTAGATGAATTGCAACACCTAGTTTTTTGCCTACTTCCTCTATGTGAGGACTGTTTGAAGGTAGTAGAACGTCGATTTGGGATTTATCAAAGCCACCGTGTTCTAGCATACCTTGAGCAATAGCCCCACCCATATTACCACAACCGATAAATAGTATTTTCATGTTTTTCAATATCTTCAATACAATATACTATACCATAACTTGTTTTTAAAGTTTTTGCCAGATTTTGCTTCACATTTTTGAGAATTGGTATTATTATTATATCTTAATTTAATAGGTTTTTGGGTTCTTTATGAGTGAATGGAGTAAAGCTGCAACAATATCTGGAATATCTACCGCATTACCAATAATTTTTGGTGCTGCGTCTTCTTATTCAAAAGGCGCTGACCTTTCAAAAGGCTTGGAGCGTAATGCTCAGATCTCTGGCTTGATGCTTGCTAATGTCTTGCTTTTTAGAACTATCAAGTATTATAATGGTGTGCGTAATGACGCAGTGTCAAACTTTGCCATAGAACAGTTTTTTACATTACTTGCATCGCAACATTCCCTTACGATTATGAGTTACGGTTTTTCTTTGGCTGAAGGGCGAAATACTATTATTGCTGAAGCTATAAAATCTGCTTCTATTGCATTTGCTATTAAAGCTCAAGGTGCTGCTTTTGCTGTGGATCAATTTAGCATAATAGCTGCAGGAAAAGATTTTTTTTCTTATTTTGTGGCATTTTCCTTGAAAGCTGCAGTTGCTAAGACTTTATTTAATTCGTATGTTCCAGAGCACTATCAGTGTATGCTTTCTCCTCTTCTTACTTCATTTTCTTACACTGTTAAGTATGCTTTATCATCAGGGTTTGAGAGGAAGAAAATCACAATGACAGGGTTGGCTAACAGTATAGTACGTGGTGCTGGTAATGATATGTCTTACATGATTGTGGATTTGTATTCTCAAGACATTAAACCGGATACGCTATCTATAAACTTTGGTAATTCAATCAGAGCACTAGGTATTCCAGAGTTGTTATCTGCATTGTTTGATTCTCAAGTTAATGTAATGCTTACCTAAGGTTTTCACAAAGAAAGCTCTTCTATAGTTGATGCTGTAGAGGAGCTTTTTTATATATAAAGCATGATTAAGAATTACATATAGGGCAATCAATATCAAAATGAAATCAGAGGTCTGGTTTCAGCCTCGGTCCAAGAGCAGACAAGCGACACGAAATGATTGTATTAATACTGTATACTAAAGAGCTGAATTCAGCTATAAAGCCATGCAACTTTTATCGCAATTTCTCTATAACAATTAAGCAAATAAGATCTGCGAATACTCAGTTCAATTTATTCATTTCAATCTAATTAAGCGCATGATTCTTAGTTCTTTTTAAAGTATTTCATGAACTCGCTATCAGTTGATAGTATTACTCTAGAATTGTCTTTGGAAATAGATTTTCTATAAGCCTGTAAACTACGATAAAAATCAAAGAATTCAGGATCTTTACCAAAAGATAAAGCAAAGCTACGAATCGCTTCAGAGTCTCCTTCACCTCGTAAAATCTCGCCTTTTTTCTTAGCTTCTGCTAGAAGAATCAGCTTATCCTTTTCTGCTGTAGCAATAATTTTTTGAGCTTGCTCTCCACCTTCAGCCCTTATTTCTTTTGCTTCTTTTTCACGTTCAGAGCGCATTCTGTCGTATACAGCTTCTCTGCTCTTATCTGGAAGGTCTGCACGCATAATACGAACATCTATCACTTGTATTCCGAAGTCCGCAGCTTCTTTGTTTACGATGTCTTTAATCTTTACCATGATATGAGCTCTATCGTCAGAAAGTAAGGCTCTGAATTGATAGCCTCCCAAAACTTGTCTTAAGCTCGAATCTAATATTGGCGCGAGTCTCGCTTTAAATCCTCTATCATCTTTCGCTGACTGATAGAATTTTAATCCGTCGATGATTTTATATTTTGTAAACGCATCCACTCTCATTGTTTTTTGATCTGATGCTATCACTTCAGTTGTATCAGCAGCTAGATTTTGAATACGCTTATCGAAAAAAATCAAATTTTGCAAAAGAGGCAGTTTGAATTTTAGTCCAGGTTCTGTCTCGTATTTCACTGGCTGACCTAATTGTAAGACAAGAGCTGATTTACGCTGGTCTAATATATAAAGCCCGTCAAGCAATACATAAAGTATAAATAAACTTGCAACTACACCTATTAATATTCTATTCATCTTTCAGTACCTTCTAATTCTTTTTATCTTGATGATCAGCTGATTTCTGCTTTGAAATCTCGCTCAGTGGTAGGTAAGGAACTGCTCCGCCTGTAGCACCTTTATCCATGATAATCTTATCCATGCCAGAGAAAATCTCTTCCATTGTTTCTAAGTACATACGTTTGCGAGTAACATCCTTAGCATTTTTATATTGTTCATAAATCGATAAGAAGCGTTGAGAGTCACCCAGAGCTTCTGCTATCACTTTTTGCTTATATGCTTCAGCATCTAGCACAATTTTTTGGCCTTCACCTCTTGCTCTAGGCACGATATCGTTTCTATAAGAAAGTGCGTTGTTTATTTCACGCTCTTTATCTTGTTTAGCGTCCTGAACATCACGGTATGCATCTATCACATCTTGAGGTGGGTCAACTCTTAGTAGCTGGACACGCATAATCCGAACGCCCATGCCATAATTATCAAGCATTTGCTGCATGAGCTTTTTAGCGTCCTGCTCAATTTTGCTACGCTCTTCGGCTAAAACATCTGTAATTTTTGTAAGACCAATAACTTCTCTCATTGCGCTTTCTGCAACTGATTTCACAGTTTTTTCGTTTCCTTGATCATATACGTTGAACAGATAGCTCTTTGCATCACTTATCATCCATTGTACTTCAAAGTTTATGTCTACGATGTTTTCATCAGTTGTAAGGATCTGACTCTCGCTCGATACTGTGCTTTGAAGCAGCTCTTGACGAGTTGTTATTCTTTTGCCTGATGAACGGAATCCAATCTCCTCTTTATTTACGCGTGTTACGCTTATCTTTGTAACAGTTTCTATTGGGTGAGGAAGTTTGTAGTTTAGGCCAGGTTCAGAGGTTCTGCTGTATTTCCCAAATGTCATTACAACACCTTCTTCATCTGGCTGCACTGTATAAAAGCCAGATACAAGCCATAAACCAACAAGAGAAGCAACAGCAATGCCTATATATTTTTTTGTGAAGAATTTGCTGAAGTCATCACCACCGCCACCACTATTTTTTCCGCCACCTTGCTGGAACATTTTTTTAAATTTATCCTGACTTTTTTTGAATAAATCTTCGATGTTATCGCTTTTATCGTCATCCCATGGATTATTAAATTTATGGAGCATTTGAATTCTAATGATTTCTTTGATATAAATGTAGCCATTAAAATTTTTATTAGCAAGTGATGTCTTACATAGATGAAAAAATTATTAGAGAAATATTACAAAATATAATAGATCCAAAATCTGGAGGCTCCATAAATGCACGGGTCAAAACTATCTCTCCTATATCGAGAGATTCGGTTGCATTTGCTATAGAATGTGATCGTGATGAAATTGCGATATACAAAAATGTATTGGCAGATTGCGTAACTGCAATAGCAAAAAAAGGTATTGATGCTAAGATATCGTTTACCAATCCAACACATCAGCACTCAGAGAAGAAAAAACGTGATATTCCTAATGTAGAGAAAGTAATACTTGTAGCATCTGGTAAGGGCGGAGTAGGGAAGTCAACTATCGCATTTAACCTGGCATTGTCTATGGCAAAGCAAGGAAAGAAAGTTGGTATTGTTGATGCTGATATTTATGGGCCATCACTGCCTAAGCTATCAGGGTTAGCGCATAAGCCAGCACTTGATTCTGATAATTTTATGATACCTCATTCAAAGTTTGATATTAAGATGATGTCTGTTGGATATTTAGTAGATGAGGAGAGCGCACTGATATGGCGTGGTCCTATGACTACAAAAATTCTACATCAGCTTATGATGATGACAAACTGGGCTCATGATGGTGAGGCTCTGGATTATCTTATAATCGATACGCCACCAGGCACGGGAGATGTGCATTTGAGCTTGGCTGAGAATTTTAATATATATGGAGCACTTATTATATCTGCACCACAGGAGTTATCTACTGCTGATGCTATGAAATCTATGCAAATGTACAAAAAGCTGGATATACCTATCTTAGGTGTAATACGTAACTACGCATTTTTTACTGATTCTAACGGTAAGAAGAATTACTTGTTTGGAGATGGTGCGAGCATAGATAAAATGGCAAAGAAGTTTAATGTTTCGGTGCTTGCTGAGATACCAGTGATACAGGACATATCTACATCTTCAGACTCGGGTAAGCCATTTGTGTATTACAATGAGGATCACGAGGTGTCAAAAATATTTAGTATGATCGCTGCTGCTATATAAAAGCGATGGAACATTTAGAAAAAACATGTTAAAAATTTCAAATATTTTTGTTCGAGGTAGATGTGGTTAGTATAGTCAAAGGTGTTACAGGCGATTGGGCGCTTGTTATAGGGTTAGAAGTGCATGCACAAATTACATCAAATTCAAAGCTGTTTTCTGGTGCTCCAACAACATTTGGTGCTGATCCTAACACTCAGGTGTCTTTTATTGATGCGGGTTTCCCAGGAATGTTGCCTATACTAAATGAAAAGTGTGTTGAGCAGGCAGTGAAAACGGGCTTGGGATTGAATGCTAAAATTAACTTAATTAGCATGTTTGACCGTAAAAACTATTTTTATCCAGATTTGCCTAATGGATACCAGATCTCCCAATTTTATCATCCAATTGTGGGAGAAGGTGTAATATATGTGGATATGCCAGATGGTACTGTAAAAGCTGTTGGTGTTGAAAGGCTACATATCGAGCAGGATGCTGGCAAGAGTATGCATGACCAAAGCCCTACAGAAAGCTTTTTAGATTTCAATAGAGCAGGAGTTGGCCTTATGGAGATTGTTAGTAAGCCAGATATTAGAAGCAGCGAAGAGGCGGGTGAATATTTGAAGAAGCTGCGTGCGATTGTGAGATATCTTGAAACTTGTGATGGAGACATGGAAAAGGGTTCGTTGCGTTGTGATGCGAACGTTTCTGTGCGTAGAGTAGGCGATCCAAAGTTTGGTACAAGGGTTGAAATTAAAAATGTAAATTCCATTAAAAACGTGATGCGCGCGATTGATCATGAGGCAGAAAGGCAAGTGTCTATTATAGAAGCTGGTGGAGTCATACTACAAGAAACAAGGCTTTTTGACGCAACAACATGTGAGACAAGATCTATGCGTTCAAAAGAAGAAGCTCACGACTATAGGTATTTTCAAGATCCAGACTTATTGCCTCTTAAGATATCCCAAGAATATGTAGATGCAATTGCTGCAAAGCTGCCAGAATTACCAGATCAGAAAATCAAGAGATATAAATCTGAATATGGTTTGAGTCATTATGATGCATCTGTGCTTGTATCGGAAAAGGATATCGCAAGCTATTACGAACAGATTGCTGCGACCACTGATCCTAAAATGGCGGCAAACTGGGTGACTGGTGAGTTGTTTGCGTATCTAAATAGGATAGGTAAAGATATAGAGCATTCACCGATTTCTGCACACCAGCTAGCAGAGTTGGTAGGGTTGATTCAAGATAACACAATATCTGGCAAAATTGCGAAACAAGTGTTTGAAATTATGACGGAAACTAGCGCATCACCAAAAGATATAGTAGAAAAGCATGGGTTGAAACAGGTGACAGATACAGGCGCTATAGAGGCTGTGATAAACCAAGTTCTAACAGAAAATCCAGATAAGGTTACTGAATACAAATCTGGAAAAGATAAGTTGTTCGGATTCTTTGTTGGGCAAGTGATGAAATTATCACAAGGTAAGGCAAATCCACAGCTTATCAATGAGATATTGAAATCAAAACTTGACTCTTAAGGCTTAAAATCGTAAAATTTTACTGAATTTAATGAAATTTAGTGATTTTTATTATGAATAGCAGGACTGATGAAATTGATATTCTTGGTGATGAACCACTATTTTCGTTAAGAGATGTGTTTAATGTTATACCAAGCGCTGCAGCGGGTGTCTTTGGTTATGTTTTTGCGCAAGCTTCGATCACATATCAGCATGGTGTGATGCCTTTAGCAATAGAGGGTGCTGAAAGGGTAAGCCAATCTAGATCTTTGTTGTCCCAAATAAACAATAATGTGCATATAGATATTTCAGAAGTGATTGCGTTCATTCAATATGATCATGCATCTGACTTAACTTTAAATACTATGGTCGCTATTGTACATACACTATCTGATTTTGAAAAACAGCAAGTGCTTGGTGAATGGATTAAGCTGTTTGTGTCTGAGAAGGGTGATATCGATCCAAACGTTATAAGCTTGTTTGGGAAAGGTTTGTACTGGGAATATGGATATGATGTGCTTGAATATTTATTGAAACAAGCAAATTTAGGTAATCTTGATAATATTAAAGTTTGCGAAAATTTAATAAAAAGTAATGCGCAATTCACTATACAGGATAAAGAAGATGAGCTTGGCGCAATAATTAAGAAGAATGAATCAACGCAAAAGATCAAATTAATCGATCTGTTCTTGAAAGATTACAAGAATATGATGTATCTAATCGCAGAGCATGCTGATTTAAACCCGAATTCTCTCAAACCTATTGATAAAAATACAGATGATGTGAGGTTGCATAGCAGACTAGAAGATTTAGCTGCTCTAGACCATGATGCGAGATTGCTGAAAGTCCTACAGAATCATAAGCTTATTCAAGATGTAAAAGATCTTACAGAGCCTAAAAATTACTTTATCTCAGCTCTTTTAAATAAAAATAAAACGGATGAAGAAACCAAGCTTTTCA
>JAJTIA010000068.1 GCA_021299995.1 Candidatus Jidaibacter sp.
AAGAATGGAGACACACCTCTTCATTGGGCAGTAGATATGCAATCCGAAGCAATTGTTAAGCTATTATGTACTCATGGTGCAAACCCATTCCTTCAGAATAGTGATGGCGACACTGCTCTTGATCTTGCTACAGAGAATCACGCCTTACAATCTTACTTAGAAGAATATCAAAATAACTTTAATTTATTGTTTCAAGGAGCCGATGAAGGTAATCTGACAAATGTGAGAGACGCTCTAAATGCAGGCGTAAATGTTAATGCTGTTGATAATGGTGGATGGTCACCTCTTCATTGGGCAGCAAACAGTGGCAATATGGCAATTGTTAAGCTATTGATAGGAAAAGGCCCTAATGTTAATGCTGTTGATAAGAATGGAGACACACCTCTTCATTGGGCAGTAGATATGCAATCCGAAGCAATTGTTAAGCTATTATGTACTCATGGTGCAAACCCATTCCTTGCGAATAC
Organism: Candidatus Jidaibacter sp.; assembly: GCA_021299995.1. GTDB lineage: Bacteria > Pseudomonadota > Alphaproteobacteria > Rickettsiales > Midichloriaceae > JAJTIA01. Next base: position 468 of record JAJTIA010000068.1, read on the forward strand.
TTTTGGCGCAACTCCTCTTAATCTTGCTACAGAGCAGCCAGAAATCAAAGCAATTCTTGAGAGCCACCAAATGTGGTATACCTTTAGACAATACGGTGGATGCGTGTTAATACCAGTGTTACCAGTTGCTTTATGTTACGCGTTATCTTCTAACCCTATTCATCATGCATGCTTGAGTGGAACATCACTTGCCCTATCATTACTTTTCACCGGCACAAAAGCACATGAAGCAAGGTCTGGATCTGCATTTGCAGCATCAAGCGCTTTGTGGATGATTGCGTCATCAGTATCGGCAGAATATTCTCTTCCTTGCAAAATTGTAGCTGCATCATTAGCTGTTGCTACAACTTACCACGCTGCATCTCCTTATATCAATAGCGGTGAGCCTCAAGTTGGCATTAACTGATCTATAATCAACTTTGTGCCAAATACCTATTATGCACCTTACTGATCAACCCTGATCCACGGTGCATAATAAGCGTGTTGCTTTGCTTAGACGCGGCTTCAACCCTTACACCATCAACAAGCCATCCATCTGTAACACCTGTCATACCAAATACAACGTCGGATTGCACCATGTCGGATATTCCATACTTACGGTGCATATCATTGATGCCCAAACGCTTTGCATACTCTTCTTGCTCCTTGGATGCAAATAAAAGCCTACCTTGCAAAAACCCACCTGTACATGATAGCGCCGCTGCAGTAAGCACGCCTTCCGGGGCACCACCGCTGCCCATATAAATATCTACGCCTGCACTACATATAGTAGTGGCAATTGCGGCCGATACATCGCCGTCACCTATCATATGAACTCTTGCGCCTGTTTCTCGTATTTTCGCGATCATTTCTTCATGTCTAGGGCGCTTTAAAACACATGCCACAATATCAGATACATCTTTCTTTTTAGCCTTAGCAAGGTTGCGAATATTTACCTCTGTACGCTCGTCTAAATCCACAACATTGTCAGGTAGGTTAGGCCCTATAGCAATTTTCTGCATATACACATCTGGCGCATGGAGCAATGACCCTTTGCCAGCAATCGCCATCACAGCAATAGAGTTTTGCATGCCATTCGCACATATCGTAGTACCTTCTAGTGGATCAACAGCAATATCAAGCGCATCACCACCCAAGCCTAGCTCTTCACCTATGAAAAGCATTGGTGCTTCATCTCGTTCACCCTCCCCTATCACTATCCTTGCACTTATATCTAGCGAATTCAGCATCTCGCGCATTGCAACAACTGCTGCATGATCTGCAGCTTTTTCATCACCTTTACCTATCCAATCATAACATGCAAATGCCGCAGCCTCTGTTGCAAGCCTCGCAACTTCTAGAACTTTTGGTGAAAGAAAGGTATCGCTTTTCATATTGTACGCCTTCATAGAACTATCTTTTTCTTTTAATTTAATTAATATTAGTATGTGTAAAAAGATTTTTTTATCAATAAGAGATGTCATTGGAAGTATCAGTATCTATATTATCTGCAGATCTTGGAGACTTGCGCAATCAAATACTAGCAATAGAGAAAGCAGGTGCAGATATGATTCACTTTGATATCATGGATGGAGTATTTGTTCCTAACCTCACATTTGGCGCACCTCTCTTAAATGCGTTGCGCGCATCAACACAAATGAAGTTTGATGCACATCTTATGGTTGTAGAGCCAGAAAACTATATAGAAACATTTGCAAAAGCTGGAGCAGATTTGATAACAATACATCAGGAATCTACAACACATCTTGATCGCATATTGGATAAAATAAGATCATACGGTGTTAAAGCTGGGGTTGCGCTAAACCCAGCAACTCATGAAGATACCCTCAAATATGTTTGGGATAAGCTAGACATGATACTAGTCATGTCTGTAAATCCAGGGTTTGCAGGTCAATCTTTTATGGATTCGCAAATCGCTAAAATCGCTAATACTAAACGCAAAATATTAGAAACAGGAAAGGATATAAAAATAGCCGTGGATGGCGGTATCAATGGGCACAACATCAATACTGTACGTAATGCGGGGGCAGATATAGTGGTATCCGCCTCTTATATATTCGATAAATCTTCTACTTTAGAGTCTCAAATCGCATCTTTAAAATCTTAATTTGCACTTAAGTAATCTTGTATCCAGAATCTGTCTTTACGATAACAACTTTCGATTGGAGGCTGTCCAATTTTTTGCGGAGCTTATATATATGATTCTCTAACGCCTTTGTCTCTGAATCGTTTGTATATCCAAGTATATGGTTAAGCAAATATTCTCGTGATACGCTAGAGTTCACATTTAGCATCAATATCTTCAATATTTGTGTTTCTACTGAAGTCAAATCTAGCTCAATCAAATTTAATGCAATAGCCTTTACAGCTAATTTCAACTTTAAATCTTTATATTCCATAATATTCTGAAGCTTGTGTATTACCCTATCTAATTCCGCAATAATTTGAGAAATAACAATACCATCTTCGCTTTGCTTTACCGAAATAACATTATCCAACACTTCAGATTTATCTGAAATATAGAGATCATAATCTGGTAGATGAGTATTACTTGTTACAAAGCAAACAGTATCAGTATAAGCAGCACACCCAGATAGTGCATCTTGCAAAAAAGTTTTATCAGATATGATGAGTGCCTTAAGCATTAGCGTTTATTCTTATTAAATTTGCCTACGTTAGACATAATCTGCTGCAAAGGAGAAAGAGTGTTGCCTTTAATTTCGGTCTTATGTTCAGCAAAGATCACTTTATTTGCATCATCTAGTGTAAGTTGTTCTATATCGCTCACAATATCGTCGTGGTTAAATACTATTGTTAGCACCTTTTGTTCCAGCTGTTTTGGCTCGAGAAATGCAACAGACTCAGTTTTATAAGAGATATAGTAATATTTTTTGGGACCAAAGCTTGATTCTGAAGTTGGTGAACCAAGCATGTTTTTTACATCTAACCGTGATGTTTCAGCAACCTTTATAGATTCGAAATCCGTATTTTCAAAGTTGAAACCATGGTTATTTATCCCCTTAGTACATGAGGACAATAATAGAAAAGATGCTGCAATCATTAATTTATTTTTCATTATTTGTACTTGCCTCACAATTCGGCTTTGTGTTTTTATTGATATTTTTTCTTCTTAGTAAATTAGCTCTAAGCGCTTTTGCAAGCTTTAAAGCATCTTTTTTTGGTTTTCTGCTGGCGCTTTTATTAGAATTGTTTGACATTTGCCATCCTCTGCAATCTTTCTAAATCCGATGGAGACATCTTTCCAAACTGCTTCATCATTTTTTGCATCGTTTGGAATTGCTTGAGTAGCTTATTTACATCCTCAACCTTAGTACCAGAACCTGATGCAATACGTTTTTTACATGATGCATTGATGAACTCTGGGAATATGCGCTCCTTTTTAGTCATAGACTGGATAATCGCAATTTGCTGCTTTACCTTATCTTCAGCAAAGTTTGAGCCCTCTACCTTATCTTTGAGCTTGCCCATTCCAGGTATATAACCCATAAGCTTTGATACACCACCCATTTTCTTGATGCTTTGAAATTGTTTCATCAGATCGTTTAGGTTGAATGTGCCTTTTTGAAATTTATCTGTAAGCTTTTTAGCTTCCTCCTCATCTATCGCCTCAGATGCCTTCTCGACAAGGCTTACTATATCACCCATTCCCAAGATACGGGATGCTACGCGTTTAGGCTGAAATTCTTCAAAATCCTCAAGCTTTTCACCCACACCCATGAACTTCACCGGGCAGTTTGCTATAACCTTCATACTGAGTGCAGCACCACCGCGCGCATCACCATCAATACGTGTAAGCACGATACCGGTCACACCAATTGCATTGTTGAACTCTGTTGCTATATTTACAGAGTCTTGACCTGTCAATGAATCAGCAACTAACAATGTTTCGATTGGACTTGAGATAGATTTTACATCTTTCAGCTCTTGCATCAGCGCTTCATCTGTATGAAGTCTACCAGCTGTATCCAAAATTAGTACATCATAATACCCGTTTTGCGCCTGTTTTATAGCCCGCTTTGTAATCTCTTGGGGCTTTTCACCTGATATAACCTCAACACAATTGATATTAGATTGAGTAGCGAGAACAGAAAGCTGATCTTGCGCTGCAGGCCTATAAATATCTAGCGATGCAAGCAACACTTTCTTTTTCTGCTTCGATGCAAGATGTATAGCAAGTTTTGCGGATGATGTTGTTTTACCAGAACCCTGCAAACCAACCATCATTATTACAGCAGGTGGTTGAGTTTTTAGGTTAAGCTCTTGCGCGTCCGATGTAAGCAACGCCTCTATTTCATCATTTACAATCTTAATAACTTGCTGTGCAGGAGATACAGTTTTTATAAGCAGGTCACCTACCGCTTTTTCTTTAATTTTTGTGACTAGCTCTTTTACTACTGGTAGCGCGACATCAGCTTCAAACAAGGCAACACGTATCTCGCGCAGCGCGTCATCCACATCCGCTGCTGTTATAAAGCCCTTGCCTCTTAATTTGTCAAATACTTTGCCTAAACTGGTCGTTAAGTTGGTAAACATTGCCCTTAAATCTTAATATGATATTATTACGCTGATGATATAATAAATTACGGCTATTTTTATTGCAACTAAAGATAACATATCAATATACATACATTGGCCTTTTTGTAAGGCTAAGTGTCCATACTGCGACTTTAACAGCCATGTTTCAGAAAAGATAAATCATGAAATTTGGAGAGAGTCTTATATCAAAGCGATATCCTATTATACTGATGTTTTGGCCTCCCGTAAAGTACAAAGCATCTATTTTGGTGGTGGCACTCCAAGTCTTATGAGACCTAGCACCATAAAAAGCATCTTAGAAACTCTCAATAGCATCTCTACTTTCTCCACAAACATAGAAATAACGATGGAGGCAAACCCCACATCAATAGAGATTGATAAACTGAAACACTTTAAGGATGCAGGTGTGAATCGCATCTCTATTGGTATACAAAGCTTACAAGACCATCATTTACAGTTCTTAGGCAGAGAGCATTCAACATGTGATGCGATTAATGCTCTAGAAGCAGCACAAAAAATTTTTAGTAGGCATACGTTTGATTTGATATACGCATTACCCAATCAGAGCATGAAAGAATGGGAGGCTGATCTACGTACAGCTATGGAGTTGGCAGGAGGCCATATATCTCTTTATCAACTCACGATAGAAAAAGGCACACCATTTTTTATGCGCCATAAAAGAGGGGAATTCGAGCTCCCATCACAAGATGATGCTGCAAGCATGTATGAACTCACATCTCGGGTTGTTGGAGAATATGGGTACAATGCGTACGAAGTCTCAAACTATGCAAAAGCCGGAGAAGAAAGCAGGCATAATTTGGCATATTGGCGCTATCAAGACTACCTTGGCATTGGCCCTGGTGCACACGGACGCCTGACAAAAGATGGTATTAAGCATGCAACACAGGATTATTACAATCCAGATTTATGGCTTGAACATGTTGCAAATCATGGGCATGGCTGCCAAGTTTTGGACCCGCTAGATGAAGATTCAATCTCAAAAGAACGCTTGATTATGGGTCTTCGCCTTGAAGAAGGTGTAGATTTATTATGGGTTAATCCAGAAAAAGCCAAGGTGCTATACGAAAATGGACTAGCAGTAAATTCAGGAGGAAGATTCATCCTCACAAAATCAGGGATGCTAGTTCTAAACTCTGTATTAGAATATTTGCAAGATTGATGAAGATAATTTTATCTCACTCAGAAGTGCATTATATTGAAATCTCTCTACAAATGCCCCGATATTCTAACCATGCAACTACTATAGTGAAAAAGATACAGGAATAAATAGCACCATAGGATAAATCAGCGTGGATCTTAATGGTATCAAGATCCACGTTGGGTACGCATACAGTTGCCGCTTTCTCAAAGGCAAACACAAAGCCTTTATAAGCAATAATATTGAGACATACAAATCCTATAAACAGAGCTGCATTATAAAATGTCAGTGGGTTATCATTCACTTTTTCATCAATAATTTCTGCCGGTAGTATGGCGATATTATTTTGAACAATCTCATTTACAGCATTAGAGTTAACGCTTGCACTTGTGGATAAAGCATCTTGTAGAGCATTTTGATCGGCCACTGATAAAAACCCTAAAATCTCGTTACAAGCGTCAGGATTTAACAACGCAAATAGGTCTTGTTTATGTTGGCTACAAATGATTTGTGGCAATGTTTTTTTTGCTTGTTTTGCAAAAGCCTCAAGCTCTGCAATCTCAGCAGCAGACATTAGCTTTTCTCGAAGCGCTAAGAATATCATGCTCTCTTTGTGCTCTAAAATCTCTGAATATCTTGAGTGATGTATACTGTGTTTATTTGCCTTCCAACGATTTATCAAATTTTTTATTTTATTACCTCTCTCTTGTAATAGAGATATTATCTCAGGTGACTGACTGTGATAATATGCGCACAATATGTTAGAATTTGTTTTTATTGCAGTTTCAAAAGCTTGAACCCCTGCATATGAGATTAGATTCCAGCTCAATTCAATGGATTGCAGTGTTTTGTTGTTTTGTAACGCCTCACAAATGTGTTGAACCCCTGCATCTGTTATTTGATTCCCGTACAAATCAATGGATTGCAGTGTTGTGTTGGTTTTTAACAAATCACAAAGGTGTTGAACACCTGCATCTGTTATTTGATTACACCTCAACTCAATGGATTGTAGTGTTGCGTTGATTTTTAACGCCTCACAAATGTGTTGAACCCCTGCATCTGTTATTTGATTATGGCTCAAATCAATGGATTTCAGTGTTTTGTTGGTTTTTAACAAATCACAAAGGTGTTGAACCCCTGCATCTGTTATTTGATTCCAGCTCAAATGAATGGATTTCAGTGTTTTGTTGACTTTTAACGCCTCACAAATGTGTTGAACACCTGCATCTGCTATTTTACTCCAGGCATAATCAATGGATTTCAGTGTTTTGTTGGTTTTTAACAAATCACCAATGTGTTTAGCTTCTTCGGCACTGATATCAGTATTATAAAGATTGATAGATAGCACTCGTGTATTATGCTTTACTGCATTGTAAATGCCCATTCGCTGTGCCTCTGATAGAGGAAGCGAAAGACTAGGAGCACCTATATAGTTATGCCTAAGCAAATAAGAGATTAAATAATATGATGCAGTACGCATTTATTTGCTTATATAATTTTTATTGATACTAATTATATAGTCAAATTCCTCGCAACTCAATAAAATGCTGAGTTTGATAATAAAACGGCTCTTTTATCAATAGTACAACATTCACAAATAATTTATGTGTGCTTGGCTTTGTCGTGTATATTAGCAATTGCATCAAGCAATCTGTGTGATACATAAAACATCGTTTCCCGCGCCCCTATATTCCACGGAATCGAAGCTCATCATTTTAGACAATGCCACACCTCTACCATGGCTATGAGTTGCACGCTCTGGGCTTATTTCTAGATAATTTTGCCAATTAAAGCCTTTACCATCATCGACTATATTAAGCGCTATATTATCTTTTCCCCTTTTAAAATGCACGTACACTTTTTTATCTATGTATTCCGGTAATTGCTGGCGAGAAACAACCTCTTTATCCCATTCATTGTTTTGCAATAGACGTGTTTTTTCTTCATAACTAATATTTAAGTTACCATGTTCTACAGCATTAATAAGCAATTCAGAAACACCTAGGATAACCCTATGTGGATCTGGATAGTAACTTGCAAGCAACGTGCTTAGAAAATATATATCATCCATTGTTTTCGCTTCAAAAAAGCTTTCTTTTACTACATGCATTTTCTTTTTATATTGATTTAGGTCTTGTCTCAATCTAGTTAAATCACCATAGTCATTAATTGCAGCACGCACTATAGAAAGCATTACATCGTATTCATATGGCTTTGTAAGATAATAATACACACCAGCCCTAATACCCTCGATCACTTGTGACTTCTCAGCAGCAGCGGTCTGCATGATAACAGGCTTTTGAGATACAGCGTCATCTGCTTTAAGCTTAGCCATAAACTCCATACCATTCATATTTGGCATCATCCGATCAAGAAGTATTACACCGATCTCATCTTTATGCTCTTGCAGAACATTCCATCCTACAACACCATCCTCTCCGGTAAGGATATTATATCCCTCATCTTCTAAGTCTGTTTTCAAGATCTCTATGTTGTTAACGTCATCATCAATAATTAAAATCGATTTGTTTGTTATAGCTGAATTATTATGCATTAAACTCTCCTTTAATTTGTTGATTGAAAGGCAATGTAAAATAAAAAGAAGCGCCACCATCTATATTGTTTTCTGCCCATATTGTGCCACCATGATCTTTAATAATCTCTTTACAAATAGCTAAGCCAAGACCAGTACCACCTGCACCTGTTTTAGTTTTACTACTTTGTATAAACTTATCAAAAACCTTCTCTAGTTCATCATCTGGTATGCCTATACCGTCATCCTTGACTTTTAATACAACTGCGTTGTCTTCTACAGTACATCCCACTTCTATTTTCTTACCTTCTGGGGTAAACTTTATAGCATTAGATATCAAGTTCATTATCACTTGATGAATTTTTCCAGCATCACATTCAAGATATATATCAGAAGCTCCTTCTGGCAATATTACATCAATAGACTTGGCATTCAGTAAAGACTCAACTTCACTAACAACAGCACGTATTACAAACAAAATTTGCGTGCTTTTCATGTCATATTCTATTTTTCCGCTTTCAAGCTTAGAGAGATCTAATAGATCATTTAGTAACTTTGATAATCTATGTCCACTCCTATTGATACGAGTATAATTTTCTTTCTGCTTCTCTATATCCCAACGCTCCAAACGCTCTATTCCTTGCCTTGAAAAGTTGATAATTGCATGCATTGGAGTGCGGAGCTCATGACTCATGTTTGCAAGGAACTCAGATTTCATTTTATTTGCACGCTCAGCTTCTTCTTTTGACTCTATAATATCGTGATACTGTTCCTTCACCATCTCTTCTAAGTGTTCTTTATGACGCCTTATCTCTTCTTCGGCAGCTTTACGATCTGTAATGTCTTTCACAGATGCAATAACGTACTTATCTGCATCAGACATCTCTATCTGATTCATGCTAATTTCTATGGGAAAGTAGTGGCCATTCTTTCTAATACCAAACACCTCTATACCATCTGCTAAAGCAGGCATCCCTATGCCTCCAGTATCAAACAATCTTTTATATAATGGTTTTTTATTACCATCATTACCATCGTGCACAAGCGAATCAATATCTAAAGAAAGCATCTCTTCCTCAGCATAGCAGAAGGTCTGACATGCCGCTCTATTTGCACTTCTTATTCTACCATCGCTTGTGATTGTTAAAATACCATGTGGCACTGTACGCATTACACTATCTAGCCATATGTTTACTTTCTGCATTTCATTTTGAATGTCTTCTTTGAAACGCTTTTCTCTTATAGAGTCTATAATAGCACCTATTGTACTAAATACTGGTCTAAACATTTCTGGATCTTTTTTTGTGTATCCGTCTTGTTTATTTCCTATTCCAACTATCCCTACCAGCCTCTCTCCAGAATAAATAGGAATGCCACAGTACTGCTTTAATCTCGGTAGATCTATTGTCAGAACACTTGTTGTATCCTTATCCATATTATTATTTATCAAAAACTCACCTGAGCTTATTGTATGTGCAAAAAGTGCATCTATAGAATCCGCTCTAAGTTCTATGATTTGATCTTTGATATCATTTGCTTTGCACTTATATGATTTCTCTCTTATGGCATGTATCTTGATGTATTGCGAATTATCTTCATTGCTGATTATCTCACCTATAAAACCACACTCACTACCGCTTAAAAGCACAATGTTTTGCAATATAAATTCGAAGATATTATCTTCATCCTCACACACCCGAACATCTTGCTCTTTATTAGCAATATAGGCTGTAAGAGTTGTAGAAATTAGATCTAGCGTCTTATTTTGTATTTTTTTTTGCTCTTCTTCATATTTAATAATGTTTGCCATGCGGTATCCATAAAATGTCGCACATAAAATCATACTCAAAAGAAATGCCGTTATTACATACTCCACATATCTGATATTTTGTGCATCTTGTAATTTATTAGCAAATAGATTGCGTTGTATTGAAGTCACATTATATAGTGCATCAAGCAAGTAATTATTAGTTTCAGCTGCATACCTGTCCATTGCAGCCATGTACTCTGCTGCTTTATTATTTTCTCCCTCTTTCATCTTAGAAAAAATATTTTTTGCTTCAGTATTTAAGCCATTAAAAGAAAGCAATGCAGCACTTAAATTTTGCAATAAAACATTTCTATGCTTTATCTCATCTCCAGACAACTCATCAATTGCAAAAGAATTCAAATTTTTGATTACAGCTTTATGATTCTGATAGAATTGTTTAGAATATTCATCTAATTTTAACGACTCTAAATTTATATCCTTTGTATCAAACACATCGTTTCCTGGTGCATTTGCATAAGTAGAATATCTTGAGAGAGCTGCAATATCAGCCTGCACATCACTCCACATAATATTTATTTTTTCAACATCGTTATAAATATTCATGATTGAAGTGGTAAGAAATATACTAAACGCAATAGTGATTATATTAAACCAAGCAAGAGCATAATAAACATAGTGCCAGCGCGGTGATTTATCATCAGATGTAGCGCCCCTAGATTTTTGAAAAATGATATTCAATACCAATACGAATCCAGGCAGAATAATTAAAAAAAATGTACTTAACATCACAGCGACAATCAAACTGCTATCTTGAGTATGATGCATATCAATATGATCAGCATGCGGAATAAAGACAGATGCCTCCATACCACTATAATGCATACCGCACACAGCAACACCCATAACACATGCTGCAATCAAGGAATATAAAGCGCGATTGTGCCTTAAAAATTGCCGTAAAATTACGATTGCGGCTGTTGCAGCAAATATTGCTATACCTATAGATAGAACAAAAATAGATGGTATGTATCGTATATCCCCACCCATCTCCATTGCTTCCATACCCATGTAGTGCATTACAACCACTGCCATACCAACAATAAAACCAGATATAATAGTCTCTATTTTAGAAAGCTTTGGTTTTAATATTTGCTCGAATGCAATAGAGCAAAATACAACAGCGATAAGCAAAGAGAACAACGTAGTATAAAAGTTATATCCATGCACCATACCCATATCGTAAGCGAGCATTACTGTAAAATGCATAGACCATATGCCTCCACCCAGAAAAAAACCGCCCAAAATACTCGCTTGGTGCTTAGATAAATATGTGGATCTTTTAAACAACACAACAACATGAGTTGCTATAAAAGATGCAGCTGCAGCAATACCAAAAGACAATGCTACAATCCACCAATTATACACACCTTTTATGGCAATCTCAGGAATATGATCAATAAAAAAATTATCAAGCATACAACCCTCTTCCACAATTTTTCTTGATCAATAAAAACGGATATCTCAGATGCTTGGCCATTAGTGCGACTCAAGTATACACTCTACTTACTAATATAGTATAGCAATTTTAAAAATGATACTAAAAAAGATAAATATCAACAACTTATATAAAGAGCATGATACTAAGATGGCAAAGTAAGACAGGTGGCAGGAGCGAAGGGAATCGAACCCTTAACCCTCGGTTTTGGAGACCGATACTCTACCAATTGAGCTACACTCCTAACTGTCTGCGGTTTGCATTCTAGTATTGTTTAAATAAAAATGCAAACAGTTTGTTACTGGTATTTTAAGCAACTTTATACTTCTTGTAATTGGTGCAGGTTATCTACTTTTGCTGTAAATGTGGCACTTATTTTTATCGTGGAAGCAACGGTTTCTTTTGTGATGAGCTCAGCATTATTTAATTTACTCAGCTCTTTTTCATGAATAGATAGACTTTTTTCATTCTTGCTAGCAAGAACAGCTCTTTTATCATTTATTACATTCTGTTCATGCTGTACTTCTTCTTGCATGCGGTTATTGCTATGTTGAATTGTTGCAGGAGTCTGGATTACATTAAAGCTTGTCATGTTAAGATATTGAAATTCATATCTATTTTCACTCTACCAGAAAAATTATCATGTATCAAACCATTCTTGAAAACGTCGCAAATGAGCATAATCAGCTATTTTTACATCATGCTCATTATGAGTCGCAAAGTATTGCATCCCGTCGAGTAAAAACATAGATAATAACGAGGTCAAAGATCTCTCAACATTCTCAGAGTTGCATTTGATTATCTTATGATCATTTTTAGAAATACCCTTGAGCAATACAAATGATGTACTTAAATCCTTACCTACATAATCGATTGGGAATCCATCATTTTCCAATATCCATTTTTCTATCGCAAGCTGTGGAAATAAGCCTTCATTCACCTGCTTTTCCGCAGGCAGAGTGCCGGTTTTGAAATCGATAATATGGACTAACTCATCGTCTAATACAATTCTATCTGCACGTGATTGTATTGTTACTCTCACTTCATCAGATATTTTTAAAATTGCAGAACCATTGACTTCTGGATGCGATACATATGATTTGTTACCAAAAAGATTATGCACATAAGTCACAAAGTCGTACAAGCGGTTTTTGATGTACGATTTTGTTATTAAAGTTTGGTTGGATAGTGTGGATTCAGCCTCTGCATCACATATCTTAAGAGAGTCTTCCAGGGGTTTAGACAAGTCAATCTTAGACATAATATCATGAGATAATATACCAAAATCACGCGCCCATACATCATCAAAAAATCTATCTTTTTTGCGCAACTTTAGTATATATTTCGCATAATAAGAATAAGGATCTCGCAGCAACACTTCTATGGCAGAAACAGAATAGGTTGTGCTTGCATAATTATTTTGCAATTGTGCTGCTGGCTGCACTCCTTTTACACACTCTATATTTTGCAAAGCCTTACATATCTCATTATATCTTGCGCTTTTAGCAAATTTATTATTTTGCTCTAGTATCTTATAGACTAATGATTTTTCAGATACAACACCTGCCACCTTGCGCGATCGCGTTATTTTCACTTCGCAATTTTGCAATATGTTTAAGTATCTGTACCATGATATGTTTTCCAAGTTATTTTTATCACCTACTTCTTTCTCAGCTTTAATCATTTCACTATCAGATAGAATCACGCGATCTAAAAGCATATAATCAACATCTTCTAAACGATAAAATTGCACAGTAGGGTTTGAATGGCTTGCAATAACTTCAGAGCTAGCTAAAAATTTGATCCATGATATCACATCTTTGTTATTTATATAGATGCGGTCAGATTCTACTGCACTTAATAAATCATCACAAAAACATATCAGCTTGTTTTTCATTTGCCATGCCATTTGAGACAAATCGCTATATTGAAAAAACATACAATGTATTTTCTTGATAAACTTAGCTAATTCCTTTTCCTGATTAGTAGATATAATATTATTGTAAAACTCTTGTAAACCTTGATTACTCTCTATCATCTTATTAAGATAATCTTTCTCATCTACATATAAATCTTGTTTATAAATATCAATTCCAAGCGCTTCATAATTTAAGGTAAACAGATTAGAAAACAAAATAGAAATAAGTGCATGGTGGTCGTTGGGGTCTTGTGCCAGCTGCATCATACACAAAATCAATTGAAACTCCTGAGTATCCACTAGCTTCATGCTGTAATTGCTAGAAATCCCAACCGCTTCTAACTCCAAAAATATCTTACGCCTAAGACTTTTTGAATTTGTAACAACAGCAATATTTGATAACTCTGAATGCAACATCTCTTGTATCTGTAACGATATAATCTTAGCTTCTTCGGTATCATTTAGAGATTCTGAGAGCTCTATTTTTCTCGTTAATTCAAACACCCTATGATTTATTGCACTAATCGATGATTTAATATCAACCAAATCAAAATCATGACCAATAACATGCGTTTTTTCTCTAAGATCTCCATTATTAGCAATATTTGTTTCTATTACGCCCCTAGAGATAGGAGAAAACAGAAAAACTTTGTTGAGTGCATTTGCTTTGCTTAACCGACTGCTCAAAAAATCAATCGCTTTACGATTCATATCTATACCAAGATACGAATTCACAGCATCTATAAGCTTAGGATCTGCATAGCACTTTTTAGCAGATTTCATATCCTTGATAAGCGACTGCACATAGTCAACACTAGCCCCCTCTTTGAATGCAATACGCATAAGACACCATTTTTTAAAAAATGGTGTTGTACTAGCGTCAAACTCCAATGATATAGGTGCATCTAGTAGTCTCTGAAATGCATATATATGTTTATACACATATTGATAAGATATAAAGCATGGCCTCAAAACAACTTCTTGCCCAGACAGCTTTATCCATCGCTCTGTCAGGTTTTTCTCTAAAAAATACGATGGCACAATGACAATATTATCTGGACTTGCAAAAATAGCGTTTAAAATATCATTGTTAGTTTGCAATTGCTTTTTCATTTTTATTGCGCCGCCACTATAAAATCCATATCAGATTCGCTCTTAGTATGTAAAATCACAAACATAAGACACACTCTTTTAGCATATTCAACCTAGAAATCATAAATATAGAATTGTTATTGACAGTTTCAGGATGCAAGTATAAGTTTTTATACCTTTTATAGTTTAATTTTTCACATGAGCAAACAGTTATCAAGAAGTATAGATCTACTAGGATTGATTGTATACTATTTTTCTACGATCGTTGGCGTTGGAATCTTCATAGTACCACTCGCTGCAGCAAAAATCGCTGGCCCTGCTTCTATGATTTCGTGGCTATTAGTTTTCCTCTTCGCGTATCCATTCGCTATGATATTCGCACACATATCCCAAAGATATCAGGTGAGCGGAAGTATACAAAAATTCTTAGAAGACTCATGGAGCCCAAAATTCGGCAAATCTATGGCGATCTTTCTAATAGTCTCAGCAATTTTTGGAAATGCTCTACTTGGTTTTGCTGCAGCGCGTTATGTAATAGAGATCACTTCTGCAAATATCAACGTATACTACTTAGGAGTAGCATTGCTTGTTTTGCCTACACTATTTAACTTAATGAGTATTGGACTTTCATCTAAAATACAAATTTTCAGCCTTATTCTTCTTGTTGCGCTGATAGAAGGCATTGTGTTTTCTTCCGCATCATCTATAAACTTTGAAAATCTTATGCCTTTTGCACCAAATGGACTTATAGAACCTGTGTTGGCCGCTGTAGTAATATGCTTCTACTCTGTAGTAGGTTGGGAGAACGTAGACGCAATGGCTGAAGAAGTCAAAAATCCTGGCACTACTTATCATAAGGCTGTGAAAATCGCTATTATTGGCATTTTCTTATTCTACTCATCTTTGGTCGCAACAATGTTACTCGTCTTGAGTCACGCTGAGATAAGCTCAACCAAAACTATCCTTATAGCAATATTAAATCATTCACTAGGTCCAAAAGCAGCCATCATAGGTGGAATAATAGCGGTGTTTCTTCTATTGCTTGGAGCGAATGCATGGATTTTTGGCACATCTAGACTAATCTTTGCACTATCCCGTGATAATATATTCCCAAAATCATTGAGCAAGATCAACAAGAACCAAATTCCTGTGTATGCAGTGATTGTACAGCTATTTATATATTTATTACTCAGTATTGCATTTGCAGAACTTCACATCAATGAAGATATGGTTATTGAGATCACTAGCTTAAACTATCTGTTGCTGTACACTGTGATTTTCTTTACTGGATTCAAAGCTTTTACTACAATCAGATTGAGGGGTCTTAGCGCCCTTGCAATGATTGTTACAAGCTTTTTTCTGGCGCAATCTATTTATGGAGCATCAATGATCTCTATACTAATTCTTTTAATGTGCTTTGTGTATACTTACATATTTAGAAAACGCGCTTTTCAATCTTCAAAATTGGGGCCTCTGTAGGCTGACGGCTTTGCCCGCAAGCAATATTGTGCAAGAGTCATCAACTTATCATGTACATGAAGATTCATCATTGTAGCCCCAACTTTTTGTAGTGATGTGACCACTGCAACAGATGCAATCATCTCAAACCGATTGAATACATCTTATTTATAGCACTAAATACAACAATAAAGCTGTAAATTTTATACTGTTTTCGCTATATGATGCTAAATATTTTTAGAGCTCATTTGCTACTTTACATATAAAAAAATTACCTGAGTCTTTTACTAAGCATAAGCATCCTGCGACATTTTTATAGTAATTTCTTTTGTTTATATAATGACAACAGAGCATGTATAGTAATGCTTTGCTCAGCATTTTATACACTAAAATTATATGCTTCTATAGAGGTATAGATATGTTAAAACTCTTCCCAGCCTTGCTCATAATCTTGAACAACAGCAGCTTTTTTAGACTTAGCAACAGTATTTGCAGGATTATATGATTTCTGCTTTTGAATTAACTTAGGTGAATCAACATTTAAAAAATTACGATTCTCATGCCTGCTATCAGAAGAGAAGATTGTATTATCATTTTCTTCAATTTTGAAGAATCTAACAAGCCCTTCTAGTGCAGCTGCTTGCTCTACCAGTACTCTAGCAGCATTTGTATTCTCTTGTACTAAAGATGCATTTTGTCTAGTCATCTCATCCATAGATGAAACAGCTGAGTTCACTTCTTCTATACCAGTCGCCTGCTGAGCACTTGCTAATGCGATATCTGATATTATATGAGCAACCTCTGTTACAGAGCTCACTATCTCCTTTAGCTGATCTCCAGCTTCTTTAGCAAGCCCAGCACCAGTTTTCACCTGACGCACACTATCGTTAATTAAATTCTTAATATCTTTCGATGCAGCAGAAGACCTACTAGCAAGAGCTCTAACCTCAGACGCGACTACAGCAAAGCCTTTACCAGCATCCCCTGCCCTTGCAGCTTCAACTGCAGCATTTAAGGCAAGCAAATTGGTTTGAAATGCTATCTCATCAATTACATTAATAATATCTGCTATTTTTTGCGAAGATTGCTCTATACCCTTCATTGCATCAGCAGTTTTACTAACTACATCACCACCTTTTTCTGCAACATCTTTTGCATTAGACGCAAGACTATTTGCATTTTCTGAATTGGTGGTATTTTGACGAACCGTCGTAGTAATCTCCTCCATTGCAACTGCACTTTCTTCTAAAGCTTTGGCCTGTTGGTCTGTGCCTATGCATTATTGGCCTATCCGTTTGTGGCCAAGTCCATTGCTGCGGGGCTGGACAGCATGCCCGTGCACTTGGCGCAGGCCGCG
>JAJTIA010000021.1 GCA_021299995.1 Candidatus Jidaibacter sp.
ATTCCTTGGACTAGGCGTAGAGATACAAGGATTAATGTAGCTGCAAGCCCTATTTCTTCATATGTAGGCATAATAGACATTAGGAAAGTTGCAAGCGCCATTCCAACTACACAAATTATTAAAGAAACTTTACGCCCAAATTTATCGCCTATATGACCAAAAAGAAGGCCTCCTAAAGGGCGCATGAAGAAACCCACTGAGAGCACCATTAAACTTGCTAGGATTTGTGAGAATTCAGATTCTGCAGGAAAGAAGGATTTGCCTAATTCTACGGCGAATACAGCATATATTGTGAAATCAAAAAATTCCAAGATATGCCCTACCATAGCGGCTGCTACAATTTTTAATGTAGATTTATCATCTTTTGACTTTGCATGAGGCACAACTATTAGTTTCTAAACATTGTTTATGCCCTGAATGCTAATATTAAAAATTTATTTCATCAAGCTAATAAGTTACTGCATTGCAGCATTTTTTGCTTACTGTAAAGCGTTTTTTATTACGCCAAACAGATCGATAGACTCGTCTTGTTTTGTTTGTGATTCTGATACTACTGTCTCGGATATTTCATCGTTAACTTCATCAGATTTAGCTTCTAATTCTTGCGATGAATCTATCGGTGCGCCCAAATATTCTTGATATATTATGGAAGTTTGGAAACCACCACCGATTGCTTTGATGAACGAGATTACTGATCCAATTGTTTGGCGCTCTCCAGATATCAGGTTTAGCTCTGCTTGGAACAAGTTGCGTTGTGCATCCAAGACCTCAATATAACTTGAGATACCATTTGAATAGCGCTGTTCAGCTAGTTCTTTAGCAGACTTCAAAGCTGTGACCTGCTCTTGGTTAAAATGCAGAATGCTTTTATATTTTTCCAAAGATATTAAGGAATCTTCTGTTTCTTTAAGAGCGTTTTTAATGGTTTTATCGTATTCTAAAACAGCTATCTCAAGCTCTGCCTTTCTTATATCTTCTTGTGCTGCAAGATCACCAGCATTAAATATAGGAAGTAGTGCAGACGCAGTGCCATTCATGATAGAAGAGTTAGATTTACCAAATTTGCTTAGATCTGCACTCAGTGAGCCAGCATAACCAGTCAAAGAGATGCTAGGAAAGTACGCCGCCTTTGCAGCACCTAAATTGGCATTAGCTGCTATTAAGGCCTGTTCAGAAGCTATGACGTCTGGCCTATTTGATAGAACCTCAGAAGGTAATAGGGCAGGAGGGTATGTTTTTCTAGATACCTTGTATAAAGGTATGCTAGAGTCGAACTTTTTAGGATTAGAGCCTATCAATATAGATAAAGCTGTTTCTGCTTGTGCAATCTTCAGTTCTATTTCTGGTACTTTGGCCTCTACGCTAAATGCTTCAGCTTTCATTTGCATGAGCTCTAACATCGAGATTGTGCCAGCATCAAACATAGTGTTTCGGATTTTTAAATCAGCATTTCTAGAAATGACTGTGCGCTTTCCAACAAGCAGTTGCTCTTGTAGAGCGCGTAAATCGAAATAAGTGCCAACAATTTGAGAAATTAAACTGACACGAATATTTTCTCTTGCGTAGATTGTGCTGAAAAACGATGCCTCAGCTGATTCGCTTAAGCGGCGTATTTTACCCCAAAAATCTATCTCATAGCTTAGATTGAAACTACCTTTATGTGAGTATGTATCACGTGGAAACCCAGGTGACAATGGCGGGCGAGTATTCACAGAAGATTGTGTGGACTGAGAAGTGAAGCCCGCTGTAATATCCGGAAATAGACTGGACTGCGCGCTAGTAAAGGCAGCTTTAGACGCCTCTATACGATATAGAGCTATTTTAAAATCATGATTGGACTTTAGACCAGACTCTACAATCTCATCTAGAACTGGATCTCCAAATAGCTTCCACCATTTGTCGCGTCCATAAATAGAATAGAAATCCTCTTTTCCTTGGGATGTTTTATGCAGCCAAGTTTCTGGGAGGCCTGCTTCAGGTCTTTTGTAGTTTTCTCCCATAGAGCAGGCGCTCAAAGTAAGTAATGCGCAGGATAATATAATAGAATATGTGTATTTCATTTTTTACTCCTTAGAATCGCTTGTACTATCAGGCTTGTAAGAGAGTTTTCTTTCCAAGATCCAATAGAAAAATATTGGTACAAAAATTAATGTGATCACTGTCGCGGCTACCATGCCACCAAATACTCCAGTTCCTATTGAATGCCTGCTGTAAGAGCCAGCACCTGTGCTGAATACAAGAGGCAATACGCCTAAAATAAATGCTAGTGAAGTCATGATGATGGGGCGGAACCTAAGCTTTAATGCTTCTAACGCAGCTGTATAGTTGCTTGATCCAGCTTTTTTTCTGATGTCTGCGAATTCCACTATTAGTATGGCATTTTTTGCTGTAAGCGCAATTAAAGTAATGAGACCTATTTGGAAGTATATATCGTTGCTAATTCCTCTCAAAAGCACTGCGGCAAATGCACCAAACACACCAAAAGGTACTGCCAATATAATGGCAAAAGGCAGCGACCATTTTTCGTATTGTGCAGAAAGAATTAGGAATATCATTATAATCCCAAATATAAAAGCTATGCCGCTTGTGCTGCCTGCTACCATTTGTTGATAAGATTCACCAACCCAGGCAACAGATAGGTCTTTTGGCAGTTTTTGCATGGCGTCTACAACACTTTCCATAGCTTGTCCTGTGCTGTATCCTGGTTTTGCTTCACCAAATACTGCAGATGCTGTAAAGCCATTGAACCTATCTATAATTTCAGGACCTGTTGTTTTTTCAAAGCTTGCTATAGCGCTCATAGGGATAATGTTTTTATCCACGCTTCGTACAAAGATCTTAGAAATATCGCTAGGATAGCTTCTATATTCGCTATCTGCTTGCAGAATCACGCGATATGTTCTGCCAAATTTGTTGAAGTCATTTACGTAGTAGCTACTAAAGGTAGAGGAAAGAGTCTTAAAGGCACTGCTAACAGGTATTCCAAGTGCTAGTGCTTTTTCACGATCAAACTGTAGGTAATATTGCTCAATATTTGTGGCTAAGCTTGGACGTAAAAATGCAATCTGCTTTGATTCCGCACCTAATTTAGCAAGAGTCTGTAAATTTTGGGCAAGATATTCTAGTCCATTATTGCTTCTATTTTGCACGTAGAACTCAAATCCGCCTGTAATGCCCATCCCTGGTATACTAGGGGGGCTGAAGCACATCACCTGAGCTTCCTTTACGCTCATGCCTTTGAAGTTTACAAATTTTGCTATATCAAAAGAGCTTTGAGATCCATGTTTCCTAGTTGACCAATCCTTTAAAATCACCCACGCGACAGCAGCTGAAGGTTTTGTGCCGCCAGAGAATATATCCAACCCAGAGAAAGATACGACGTTCTCAACACTTGGATGCGACATTATCATCTGCGTAACATGATCTACCACTTCTTCTGTTCTCGATATAGAAGCGCCTTCAGGTAGCTTAATAGCTGCCACAACAAAACCTTGATCTTCTGAGGGTATAAAGCTTTTAGGTGCAAGATTAAATAAAGCGTAGGTGGTTGCGATTATTGCTATATATAAAACAAGCGCAATCCTTCCATGCTTCATTAATAGTGCGACTATTGATGCTATGCCGTTAGATAGTCTATCGAAAAACAAATTAAACTTAGTGAATAAAATGTTTGATTGTTTGTGCTCATTAGAAAGAATTATTGAGCATAGTACTGGTGTTAAGGTGAGCGCAACGATACCAGATATGATAACAGCTATACATACAGTGACAGCAAATTGCCTATATAACTCCCCTGTAAGCCCTGTTAAGAAGGTGACAGGAATAAATACTGCGCACAGCACTAATACAATAGATATTACAGGCCCTGTTACTTCTTCCATAGCTTCGAAGGAAGCGGTTATGGCATCTATCTTCTTGTCATGCATTATGCGTTCAACGTTTTCGAGCACTACTATCGCATCATCGACTACGATACCAATTGCAAGCACTAGCGCAAAAAGAGTCAGTGTGTTCACAGAGTATCCAATCAAGTATAGGCCAGCAAATGTTCCAATGATAGATACAGGTACTGCAAGACAAGGAATAAGTGTTGCTCTCCAGTTCTGCATGAATAAATATACTACCAAAAACACCAAAGCTATTGCCTCAAGTAGTGTTATTACTACTTCCTCTATCGATATTCGCACAAATTTTGTTGTGTCATAAGGAATGGAGTAGGTAATGCCGCTTGGGAAGGACTGCTTCATCTGTTCCATACGCTTATGCACGTTGTCGGATATTGCAATCATATTTGCGTTGGGCTGGGGGTATACAGCGATAAGAGTGGTAGGCTTTCTATTAAACTTACCTGAGGTCTCATAGTCTGCTGATCCCAACTCAATGCGTGCTACGTCTTTTAACCTTATTGCGGAGCCATCTGGGTTCGCTTTCAATACTATATTGCTAAATTCTTCCTCTGTTTTTAGTCGCCCTTCTGATGTAACACTTAGGGTGAAATCAACATTGTGAGAAGTGGGTGCTTGCCCTATTTTCCCAACAGCATATTCAGCGTTTTGCTCACGCAAGCTGTTTGTTACATCATTAAGCGTAAGGTCGTAATGGCTTAGCATATCTGGCTTTAGCCAGACGCGCATAGAGTAATCTCGTGCCCCCAATATTGTTACGTTCCCAACGCCCTTAACACGTTTTAACTCATCTACAATGTTTATAGATGCGTAATTGCTTAGTTCTACAGCATCAAACGATGTGTTATTAGACTCTAGAACTGCGATGAGTACAATAGATGAAGAGCGTTTTGCTACAGTGATACCATTTCGTCTCACTTCTTCAGGAAGTAGTGGTTCTATTCTTTTGATTCTGTTTGATATGTTGATCTCTGCCTGATCTATATTAGTACCTGATTCAAATGTGACAGACATCGAGAAAGATCCATTACTGAAAGAAGATGACTTCATGTACAGCATGTTTTCTATACCGTTGATTTGCTGCTCTATTGGAGATGCGATTGTTTGTTCTATCGTCTCTGCGCTTGCACCCGGATATGATGCCTCTATTTGTATTTCAGGTGGTGTGATCTCAGGGAATTGTTCTACAGGTAAATTAAAGATAGATGCAGCGCCTGCAATCAATATAAAAATTGATACTACATATGTAAGTACTGGTCTTTTTATAAAAAAGCTTGAGATCATTGGATTATACCCTGTCCATATCTTGTTGCTCATTCTGAATCGATGCTTCTTCCTGAATATGAGGAGCTTGTGCAGCATTATTCATATACACTTGCTCCTCATGGGAATGTTCTATTACACTAGATATAGTTACTTCCATGCCGTTTTGTACTTTTTGAGATCCATCAACAATCACTTTGTCTCCAGCCTTTAAGCCAGATAAAATCTGTATATTATCACCGATTTCATCGCCAACTTGTACATCCTTAGAAGTCGCTTTGTTGAGCTCATTAATAACAAACACAGCGGAACCTGCTATACCATTAATTACAGAACGCTTAGGTATAACAATAGAGTTAGGCCTGTATGCGCCTATCAGCTTAAGTTTTACAAATTGCCCAGGTATTAAGTGATTTTCTGGGTTTGGGAAGCTTGTTCTTACCTCTATAACTCCCGTTCCTTTTTTGATCTCGGAGTCAGAAAATGATACATGCCCAATGTGCGAATATAAAATATTGTCTCCATATCTAAGCTCGACATTTAGTTTTTTCTCATCTGGCATCTTGATTATGCCTTTTGCTATATTTTGGTCTAACTTCACAAAATCGTTTTCTGATACACTGAAGTTAGCATAAATAGGATCTAACTGAATGATCTTTGTTAGTAAGGTCTCAGATGCATTAATTAGAGCACCTTCATTTTTAAAGGCTTTGGATACAGATCCGGATATTGGGGCTTTAATAGTGGTATAGCTTAAATTTAGCTTTGCTTCGTCTAACTTTGTATTTGCAGAGATGTAGTTAGCTTTGGACATTTGCAATTTAGCATATGAATCATCATACTCCTTCTGCGATATCGCTTTGCGCGCTATCAAATTTTTTAATCTTGCTTCATCTTTTTCAGACTGAGATAATTCAGCCTGAGCTTTAAGGAGGCCAGATTTTGCAGAGCTTACGGCAATTTCAAACTGCCTAGGATCTATTTTGAAGAGCGTGTCATCAGCTTTTACAATTTTACCATCTTGAAATAGTTGAGACTGTAAGATCCCAGTGACTTGACTTCTGATTTCTACTTCTTTGGAGCCTTCTGTTATTGCTGAGAAATTGAATGTGACGGGCGTGTCAACTGGCCTTATCACAGATACTGTGACTTCCTGCTTAATTTCGGGCATTATTTGTGTGCCAGCACTAGTCGCTGAAAACTTAAAGGCAGCAGCGCCTATAATAGCAAGCGCTGCAAGAGACTTAACTTTGTTTAGCATTACCCATTCTTTTACACTCGATATACTCATAATGCGCTCTTTAAATATCTTTGATATTAAAAACTTATTGCAATTTTTATTGAATTGCTAGCCAAAAAGATTTTATAGGAGCGCTTATATAGTAATCGTGTGTATATTTGTCCTCAGGTCTCGTGATTACATAGTTATTGTAGTATGAGGAGGTTGCTAACACAGGAGCTGCAGCTGCAACCATATTGCTTTCTATACATGCTATTTTATAGCGACTTAGCTATAGCTCCGAGTCCAATATCTGTTTTTATTATTCCATGTGCAATCTTTTTAAGCACTCTTCCTTGCCTAATATCTGCATAACGCTGAATATACTAGGTGAAGAAGATGTGCCTAGAATAAGGGCTCTAAGTGTTTGCATGATTATAGGTAGCTTAAGTTCGTGTTTGTGCGCAAGATCTGTAAACGTATCGGTCAGTAATTGTTGTGACCATTCCGATAATGCGCTCACCGCTGATGATATATCGTGCTTAAGCTCTTTAGGTAGAGATGCTATCATTGATCTAGACTTTTCATCGAGCATTTTATGTTTTGCAATATATATATAGGCTCCATCTGCTAGATCTTTAAGTGTTTGCGCTCTGTCTTTTAGCCCTGATAATCCTGCTCTGATTCTGCTGAGTTGTGCAGAATCTAAGTCTTTAGCAAGGTATTCTTTTAAAACACCAAATAATCTATCTTCATCACAATTTTTTATGTAATGGGAGTTGATGTGGTTAAGCTTTGATATATCAAAGCGCGCTGGAGATTTGCCTATGCCAGATGTGTCGAACCACTCTATGGCTTGTTCCATGCTGATTATCTCGTCATCTCCATGGCTCCAACCAAGACGCAACAGATGATTCGCAACTGCTTCTGGCAGGTAGCCGAGCTTTCTGTACTCATCTACTCCTAATGCGCCAGTGCGTTTAGAAAGCTTTTTTCCGTGCTTGTCGTGTATAAGAGGCATGTGACCAAATGCAGGGATATACCATCCCATACCTTTATATATATGTGTTTGTCTGAAGGCATTGGTCAAATGGTCGTCACCCCGTATAATATGCGTTACCCCCATATCATGATCATCTACAACGACTGCAAGCATGTAAGTAGGTGTTCCATCTGAGCGCAATAAAACCATATCATCCATCTCTTGATTATTGAATTCTATATCTCCTAATATCAGGTCTTTCACAAGTGTAGAGCCGGAGTCAGGTGCTTTGAGTCGGATGACAGCATGGCTATCTGATGGATGGTCCTCTTCTGTTTTATCTCTCCAAGGGCTTTGGAATTTTTGATTTGGATGCTTTTCTCTAAATTTTGCTATCTCTTCTTGAGAAACATAGCACTTATATGCAGCACCTATCTCTAGTAACTTATACGCGACTTGCTTGTGACGTTCAATATTGTGCGACTGCATTACTATATCGTCGTTCCACTCTATACCTAGCCATGTTAACTCTTCTATTATTGCGTCGGTATACTGTTGTTTAGAGCGTTCTCTATCTGTATCTTCTATTCTCAACAGCATTTTGCCACCATGATTTTTTGCGTAAAGATAGCAAAATAAGGCTGTGCGAGCGCTACCTGTGTGAAGTACGCCTGTTGGACTTGGTGCGAATCTTGTAACTACTGTCATTTAATATAAAAACTCTTTGTTAGGATTGAGGATTATAGTACAATACAAACACATATTTTTAAAGAGGGAAAGATTATGGCGGGCTTGTATGAGCACACACCTAAGATAGTTGTTATGTTTTTTATCTGTCTTGCTTTGTTTATGGGCGCGTTTGGTTATATAGCTACATCTACAGATACGGGTTTGTTCACTGATAATGCTTATAAAAAGGGCTTGGATTTTGCTAAAATCAACTCGCATGGGATGGCTCAGGTGGCTTATCCATTTGATATCACGATAGTGTTTTCAGATTCTAAGGTTAAGATAAGCTTAAGTCCGCACGATGAAAATTCTGATATAAAGATAGCACAGTCCTGGATAGTAAGGCCTGTAGATAAGCGTTTTGATAAGCATCTTAATCTGACAAATAGTAATGAAGACAGATATGAGTCTGAAAAATTGGAGTTATCTAAAGGCCTTTGGGAGGCGAGAATCAAGGTGATCGCAAATAATGAGGAATTTTATTTTGCGAAGAAAATAATTGTTGATTAGTACTCCCTAGAAAAAAGGTTGATATATGAGTGCAATAATTGCTTGCCATAAGTGGGTAGTTGTGTTTATATACCATCATTTCCAAGTAGCTCGCTATTTGGGATAAAGTGGAGGGGTGGCCGAGCGGTCAAAGGCAGCAGACTGTAAATCTGCCCACGTAAGTGTTCGAAGGTTCGAATCCCTCTCCCTCCACCATTTGCAAAGATTTGTTTGCGGGTGTAGCTCAATGGTAGAGTTCCAGCCTTCCAAGCTGGCTGTGTCGGTTCGATCCCGATCACCCGCTCCATTGTTAATAATACTAAACTTAAATATTGGAGAGGGTATGGGAAAGGAGAAGTTTGATAGGAGTAAGCCACACGTGAACATCGGAACGATAGGACACGTGGATCATGGAAAGACGACATTGACAGCTGCAATTACAGCGCAGTTTGGTAAGGCGATTAAGTATGACG
>JAJTIA010000044.1 GCA_021299995.1 Candidatus Jidaibacter sp.
AAACGGGGATCCAGTGTGTGTACATTTCTAGATTCCCGCCTGCGCGGGAAAGACAATAGAGTGCGCGGGAATGACAATAAGGTGCCTGGGAATGACGATGTGGTGTAAGGGAACGAGAATGGTAGGTGATAGGTTAAGTACGTATATCATGCTTGTCATCCCCGTGAAAACGGGGATCCAGTGTGTATACATTTCTCTAGATTCCCGCCTGCGCGGGAATGACAATAGAGTGCGCGGGAATGACAATAGAGTGCGCGGGAAAGACAATAGAGTGCGCGGGAAAGACAATAGGGTGTGCGGGAATGACAATAGGGTGTGCGGGAATGATGATGGAATGGGCGGTAATGAGAACTGCGTATGCTATTTTATAATTGACTCATCTATAGTATAAACTTCTTAAACAAATCATTGTTAAGATCTAAACTCGTCTTGAGCGTAGGTAAAACCTATATTGCGCTACAATTTTTTAAATGGAGATATAATTTTATACAAGCTTAGATAGATATTTCAAACATCGAAATGACATCCTTGCTTTATGGATAGATAGATTTATAATATTTTCGAAATATATGAATTGAACATTGCCGCTATGGAAAGGAAGAAAGAAAAAAAAGCCAAACAGTCAGAGAAGCCACATGTAAAAAAGCCTGCAAACTCTAAGCCATTCACCCAGGATGCAAAGCTTATTTCTCCTGCTGATGGTAAGTTGATTGCTATCACCGGTGGAATAGGGACTGGTAAAACATTTGTGCTAGAAGTGCTCAACAAGCTAGGCTTCGAAGTATTTAATGCCGACAAATCTATTCATGAAATGATGAAGAGAGGAGGGGCAGCATTTGATAAGGTTGCTGCATTATTCCCTAGTTCTGTGGTGGATCAGGGGATAGATAGAAAGATATTGGGTGAATTGGTGATAGCTGATGTTATGAAATTACGGGCGCTAGAAGAAATAATACACCCGCTAGTACGCCAAGCACAGGTTGATTTTGTTGTGTCGGTCAGGCAAGGTTCTGGGAAATCTATGGTCTTTGAAATACCGCTGTTGTTTGAAAACAAGCGCGAGAAAAATTACGATTTGATAATCTCTACAGTAGCTCCCACGCATCTGCAAAAAAAGCGGGCATTAGAGCGTCCTAACATGACAGAAGAGAAGTTTGATGCTATAATCAAAAAACAAGTTTCTAATAATGTAAGGATAAAGGGCTCGCAGTACGTTATATATACTGCAAAATCTAAAGAAGATACAATTAGACAGATAAAAGCTATAATAAAGGGTGAGAATGTTAAGAGAAATAGTTCTAGACACGGAGACAACAGGCCTATACGCAAAAAACGGTGATAGAATTGTTGAAATAGGATGCGTTGAGCTAGTAAATAGAGTTAGAACTTATAACGACTTTCATGTGTACGTAAATCCTCAGCGCGATATGCCAGATGAGGCGTTCAGGATCCACGGTATCTCAAGTGATTTTTTAAAAGATAAGCCACCATTCCCTAAAGTTGCCAATGACTTTGTGCAGTACATACAAAATAGTCAGCTGATCATACATAATGCAAATTTTGATGTGAACTTTTTGAATTATGAATTAGCACTTTGTGGCATGCGAGATATTATATTTGGGCGTGTTACCGACACACTAATCCTCTCACGTAAAAAGTTTCCAGGAGCTCCAGCCTCTCTTGATGCGCTTTGTAGGCGTTTCAATATCAGCTTAGAATCCAGGCAGAAACACGGAGCACTTTTGGATGCGGAGCTGCTCTCTCAAGTTTACATAGAGCTTATGGGCGGTACTCAAGCTGCTATGGAATTGCATTCTAAGGCGATGAACGCAGAAGATGCGGCTTTGCAAAGAAAGAATAGGGAGTATAGATCTTTTGCGGTACCACAAGCTGATTTCACAAAGCATGAAGAGTTTGTGTCTAAGATACCAAATAAGCTGTGGTCTTAGAGATAAACAGGTATAAAATGGTTCACCCTTATCATTCCCGCCTATTATATTGACATTCTCGCGGAGGCGGAAATCTAGAGAAATATATATAAACTGGATCCCTGTTTTCACTGGGATGACAAATATTATATGTATGTCTAAAGCAGTATAACATTGCACACCATCATCATTCCCGCGCTCTTTATTGTCATTCCCGCGGCGGCGGGAATCTAGAAAAGTATACACACTGGATCCCCGTCTACATGTTGTATTCCGCGTGCACTACACAACAAAAAGCAAGAAAATTGAGTATATTAATTGATATAGCTTGGGCGTCATAAAAATGGCACGGCTATATAGTTGAATTTAGCCTTCTAAATAAAATGCGCACGATCGTTGTGCCGCTCTTGTCTTAGCTGCAGCGTTTCCACAACATAGGCTGCCGCTGCAACGAGATTCTTGATATTAATTCCACTTTTATAGCGATGTAGCAATATATACAAAGCAAAACAGAAGCCGTGTCTTTTTTTATACTTTTCAGACTCAGATATTTAAGATGCTATTCTGGTATCTGCTTTAAAGCCCATCACTTCTATTAAACCGCGTACAGCATCAACAGATTTGTCGAACATAGCTTTTTCATTTACATCTAAATCTATCTCTAAAATTCTTTCTACCCCGTTTTTACCTATCACTATAGGAACGCCAACATATATGTTTTTCGCCCCATACTGGCCATCTAAGTGTGCTGCACATGTCAAGACGCGCTTTCTATCTTTTAGATAAGACTCTGCCATTTCTACAGCTGAAGTAGCTGGTGCATAAAATGCAGAACCTTTTTGTAGCAATTTTACTATTTCTGCTCCGCCATTCCTTGTGCGCTCAACAATTTCATCAAGTTTTTGAGAGGTTAACCAGCCCATTTTGATAATATCTGTAAGTGGTATACCTGCAACTGTGCTATATCTTGCGAGTGGAACCATTGTATCGCCATGACCACCAAGCACGAATGCTGTTACATCCTCAACAGATACATTTAGTTCTCTTGCTAAAAATAATCTGAACCTGGAAGAATCTAAAACGCCAGCCATACCTATGACTTTATGAGGGGGTAGGCCGCTATATTGTTGAAATGCGTAAACCATTGCGTCTAGTGGGTTTGTAACTACAATGACAAACGCATCTGGGCAGTATTTTTTTATTCCATCTGCAACTGATTTCATCACTTCCATATTGACGCTCAATAAGTCATCTCTGCTCATGCCGGGCTGTCTAGGTATCCCCGCTGTAATTATTACAACATCTGCGCCTGCTATGTCTTTATATTCAGAGGTGCCACTATAATTTGCATCATATGTCTCAACTGGTGCACTTTGTGCGATATCAAGTGCTTTGCCAGCCGCAACTTCACCACCTCTATCCAAGATAATTATATCGCCCAATTCCTTAATACCACATAGATGAGCTATTGTGCCGCCGATATTGCCGCCGCCTATTAATGCTATTTTATTGCGTTGAACCATTTGAAAAACCTCTAGAGATGACATATAAACATATCTCAAAGTATATGCAAAAAAACAACTTAATTGCAAACTAAAAATAAATGAAAATAAGGTATGTAATTTTATGCAATATTAAGTTTATTAAACTTTGAATTTGTTATATGTAAATATAATGCGATAAAATTATAAGTGTATTTTAGTATGTGCGGTATAGTAGGGATCTTAGGCAAGTCAGATGTGTCTGAAAGAATTATCGACTCGTTAAAGAAGTTGGAATATAGAGGTTATGATTCTGCAGGCATCGCAACTGTGCACGAAAGTAAGATAGCATTACGTAAATCAGTGGGTAAGATAGCAAATCTTGAAGCGGCATTTAGAAATAATCCAATTTCTGGATATACAGGCATAGGTCATACAAGATGGGCAACTCATGGTGGTGTAGAAATAAAAAACGCCCATCCGTTTATTGCTAATGGAATTGCTTTAGTTCACAACGGCATTATCGAAAATCATAAAGAGCTAAAAGCATTTTTAGCAGTCCAAGGCATGACATTTAATAGTGATACAGATTCCGAAGTTGCGGCAAAATTAATAGAATATCACCATAACAATGGCAAAAATGCATTTGAGTCGATTAAAGAAACATTCAAGATGATAGATGGTGCCTTTGCTATCGCTGTAATATTTGCATCTAACGATAACATGATGATTGGTATGAGAAAAGGAGCGCCTCTTGCAGTAGGTGTTGGTGAGGGAGAGATGTATTTAGGATCAGATGCTTTAGCGTTATCTCCTTATACAAAAAGAGTAGTTTATTTAGATGATGGAGAATTTGTTGTATTAAATAGAGATGGCTTTAAAGTTTATACAAAGGAAGGTGAACCTGTACAGAAGGTGGTTCAAAGCATAAAATTTGAAGAATCTAAAGTCGGCAAGGGTGTATACGACTACTACATGCTTAAAGAGATTCACGAGCAGCCAGATGTAATACGCTCTGTATGTGATAATTACTATGATCACATTGAGAAAAGCTTTAAGTTTGCAGATATTGGATTAGAGGTGCTGAACTACGATAGAATATACATCATAGCATGCGGTAGCTCATTTCATGCTGCAAGCATAGCTAAGTACTGGATAGAACAGTATACTGATCTTCCTGTTGAAATAGACTATTCTTCTGAATTTAGATATAGAAATCCAAGATTTGGTGAAAATGCATTGGGTATTGTGATATCTCAATCTGGTGAGACAGCAGATACTCTTTCTGCTCTAAGGCATATGAAAGAAGCTGGGCTGGACACTGCAGCTATAGTAAATGTAGAAGAAAGTACAATTGCGCGTGAGGCTAAATATATACTCCCTATATATGCTGGATACGAGATAGGTGTTGCATCTACAAAGGCATTTATTGCACAGTTAATGTTGCTCTCATTATTCTCTATTTATATTTCTATTAAGAAAAATATGATTTCATCCGAGAAAGCTGATGCTATGTTATTTGGATTGCGTGATGCGGGCGAAGTTGTTACAGAGATTTTAGCAAAAAAAGATGAGTATAAGAATGTAGCTGAGCGCTTGATTATTGGTTCTCGCAGCATGATATATATGGGTAGGGGAAGTGGATACCCTACCGCATTAGAAGGTGCTTTGAAAATTAAGGAAATATCTTATATACATGCAGAAGGCATGGCTGCAGGAGAGTTGAAGCATGGTTGTATAGCGCTGATTGATGAGAATATGCCTGTAATAGGTATTGCTCCTACTGATCACTTATTCTCTAAAACATCTTCGAACTTAGAAGAGATATATGCGCGTAAGGGTAAAATAATCACTTTAACTGATTCTGATGGATTTGAATTGCTAAAACATATTTCAAACTATGTGATAGAGTTGCCCAAGACTAATGAAATGACAGCTCCTATCATTTATTCAATACCGCTACAGCTGATTGCATACTATACTGCAGTTGCAATGGGGAAAGACGTGGATCAGCCTAGAAACCTAGCTAAATCTGTTACAGTGGAATAGCGTGTTATTCCATCAATGGAAAGACGACTTGTAATATATATGCTTGCTCGTTAAATACATGTTGCCAAGACAGTGTCTTGATCTTCACTATTGTCAGTTTGCCAGGTATTGTATAATCGCAAGATTTTCTAAAAAGTTTTGATGAATGGTCTAGAGAGAACTCCATGTTTATAGATGTGATTGTTGGGTTGTGACCTATTATCATCATAGAATTGATAAAATCATCTTGTGCTTTGATAATATTGTTTAAATCTTCAGTGGATGCAGAGTATAAGGAGTCTTTGAATTCTATATCAACGGTACAATTTAGTGCTGTTGATATAATTTCTAAAGTTTGTTTGGTTCGTATTGATGGTGAGCAAAGAATTTTTTGAGTCTTAATAGAGTTGTGGTTCAATAAGCTTGCTATATGTTGCGCTTGTTTTTTGCCAAATGTAGATAAAGGTCTGTCAAAATCTTTGATACCATTTGCATCGGTAGCTTCTGTGTGTCGTTGTAAGAATACATGTTTAGACATTATCTTTGCCTCTGATAATTAATGTGCTTGCAATTAATTATATAATAATTTACAAAACTACAAGTTATACAAGTATTACGGTGTCAACATGTTAACCAACAATTTAAAATTGCTAGCCGGCATATCAGCGATTTTGCTGCTTACATCATGTTCTAAAGTTACAGCATGGTTTTCTTCGTCTGAACAACCTAAGCCAGATACATATGTAGAGGAAGTGAGTGAAGCAGAACTGAGTGATGTGCAAGATGTTGCAGATACGCAAAAACAGAAAATGTGGGCTCAGCACGACCAGATATTGAATGCACATGCAAAAAAGCATGCAAGGCATAATCATCACAATGACAATATAGCTCCTAGAAAGATTATCTCTAACCAGCAAATTCCAGGTCAGAGCTGTAATTGTGTAGATGTGATGTATAACTCTGTTGCTGATAAAGAGCAGACATTAGGAGTTTTAAGACCTGGATACGTTGTGCCAAAACCTCAATATGATTATGTGCAGCATGAAGAGCCGAAGAAAAAAGTAGTGAAAAAGAAAAAAATGAAAAAAGTTGCAAAAAAGCAAGTAGAAAAACATGATCAACTATCCCATGTACCTAATTCGATAGTTGAGACTCCAGTAATGCCTTCACCAGTGCAGAAAGATTCTACTACATTAGCTCCACTTGCAGCTCAACAGCCAGCTCCTGCTCCTGCTCCTGAGCCACAAATTGCTCCAAAGATAGAGGCTCCAGCTCCAGATGCATCTGCACCTACAAAGCCAGAGCAACCTGAACCTTTGCCTAAATTGACACCTGCTACACCTTCTGAGGCGCCTAAGCTAGAAATGCCTACAGCTACTACAGTTGCACCAGTTGCACCAGCTGTTCCTCAAATGGATAGTAAGGTAGAGGCTCCATCTGCTCCAGCTCAACCAACTGGTAATGTTGTGTTTGGACGCATTACTGACTTATCTTTTGCAGAATCTGAGCTTCAGCTTACTGCAACGCATACAGCATTGCTTGATAAAATTATAGAAGATCTGAAACAGCATCCTGCAAAGCATATCAAGATACAGAGTTATGCTTTCTCTTCTTCTACTAACGCATCTGAAGCTAGAAGAAATTCTTACCAGCGTGCTATAGCGGTTCGTAAATACTTGATCGATAGGGATATTTTAGCGACTCGTATTAGTGTCAATGCTTTTGAGGACGTGAATAATAAATCTAATAAGATTGAGTTAACGCTAGAAGACACAAAGCAATAGTTTAATAATGAGATTTAATATCGTTAATTATATTTATAAGAGATGGCGTTTATATGCCATCTCTTCTTTTTTATGCATAGCTATAATGCTACCTATATGCGGGATTTATATAATAGATGCCCCAGATGATTATTTACAAGAGTACTTTGCAAAAATAATGTATATACATGTTCCTGCTGCTTGGCTCTCTTTGGGAATTTATTTTATCATTGGGATACTTTCCATATGTTTTGTAGTGTATAGAAGCTCGCAATTTTACATAATGCAAAGAGCGTTGGCGCCAATAGGTTTGATGTATTGCTTTGTTGCGCTTGCTACAGGGTCCATATGGGGTGTTCCGACATGGGGGACATGGTGGGTTTGGGATGCTCGCCTTACTTCTATGTTGTTGTTGGCATTTATATATATTGGATATCTTGTGTTGGTTAGCAGTGGTGCAAACCGTGAGAGTATAGCCTTAACAGCTAGTTATTATGTAATAATAGGCTTGATTAATATACCGATAATAAAATTTTCTGTAAATATATGGGCGACACTTCATCAAGATTCTAGCGTGTTGAGGTTTGATGGCCCAACAATACATTATTCCATGCTTATAGTGTTGTTTTTAAACGCTGTACTTCATGCTTTAATTGGTTCATTTTTGTTTCTATTAAATGCTAAAGTGCTGATAGATAGAAAAAAAGCCTTGAATCTTTCGTTCAGATATAGATGATCTAAAGTTATATAGAATCATTTTGCCAGAGTTTAATGAATTATAGTGCTATCATTGGGTCTGTTGCTGTAATATTGTGCATATCGA
>JAJTIA010000078.1 GCA_021299995.1 Candidatus Jidaibacter sp.
AATGGGTCATGTAATACAGAATTATTTGAAATTTGGGTAGAAAAACTTCTGATAAAAGAGCTAAAGGCAGGTCAGGTTGTTATGATGGACAATACTGCTTTTCACAAATCTAAAAAGACGAAAGAATTGATAAAGTCTGTTGGATGTAGATTGATATTTGTACCTCCATATTCACCTGATTTAAATCCGATAGAGAAATTCTGGGCTAATATAAAAAGGTGGATTAAGGAAAACATTACACAATTTGATGAATTATTTGATGCATTAACAGCTTTCTTTAAACCGCAATCCTCATCTTAATTTATTATATCTCTTAGCTCACTACAACGCCTGAAATTTTCCTCAACTTATTCTCATTTTCTTGAGATATATAAAGCCGTTGCTCAGAAGAGAACTCAACAATATCGCCATTTGGTGACTGATACGAAAGCGATATTACATTTCCAGAATCTGTAAGTAAGGCCTTGATTTTTTCTGCAGCGCTTACATCAGTTATCAAAATCTTTATGTAACCTGTGATTTGCGAGATCACAGTCTCGAGCATTTCAATCGACTCTACAACTGCTCTCAACCCAGTATCATCGATACGAACATCCACTCTAAAATAGAGCAAGCTTCCCACATTTAGTATAGCGTTATGCGCATATAGCAGCTCCTCTTTGAAGATCGATATCTCAAGTAGGCCTGCCATATCTGATATCTGAATAAACGCGTATTTTCCACGTTTAGAAGACTTGATTTTTTTAGATGTAACAACACCTGCAATAGAAAGCTTCTGGCTTTTTGAAGTAGCTATCTCTGGTATCACTTGCGATGGCGTTAAGAACAGCTTATCAAGCTTCGATTTATATAACTCGAGCGGATGCGAAGAAAGATAAAATCCTAAAGATTCAAACTCCTGATGCAGCAATTCATTTGTAGTCCACTCTTCTGGCTTACTTAATACTGGACGCATAGATGCATCACTTTCCACACTGTCAAACAACATAACCTGCTTAGAAGATTTGCTCTCGTGGAACTCAGATGCATATCTCAGCAGCTGATCTGTACTTTCTAAAAACTGCCTGCGATTTTCTGCAAAACAGTCAAGCGCCCCCGATTTAGACAATGACTCAAACATACGCCTGTTTATCGATTTCTCGGGCGCACGCTCCATAAGATCATATATATCTTTAAAAGCACCACTATTTTCTCTTTCCTCGATCACTGATTTTATCGCCTTTACACCTACATTACGTATTGCACCTAAGCCAAATCTTATACTGTCACCCTCAATACCAAAATAAGCACTAGATTTATTCACATCTGGTGGCAACACTCTAATACCAAATTTTCTCGCCTCATTTAAGAAAATGTTTATCTTATCAACATCATCGATCTCCAAGTTTAGCGATGCTATCAAAAATTCTAAAGGGTAATTCGCCTTTAAATACGCAGTCTGATATGAAATAATAGCATATGCTGCTGCATGCGACTTGTTAAAGCCATAACTCGCAAACTTTTCAATAAAACTAAAGATCTCGGTTGCACGGCTTTTTGTGATACCATTAGTCTTTATGCACCCTTGTACAAAATCATCACGCTGAGCTTCCATCTCAGCCTTGATCTTCTTACCCATCGCACGGCGGAGTAAATCGGCTCCTCCTAGCGTGTATCCTGCAAGAACTCGTGCAATCTCCATCACTTGCTCTTGATATACTATAATGCCATAGGTCTCTGCAAGCACCTCTTCGACTAGAGGATGTATGACTTCCACCTGCTCAAGCCCATGTTTACGGTTGATATAACTTGGTATATTATCCATAGGACCAGGCCTATAGAGCGAGCCAAGTGCAATGAGGTCACCTATATTGTCGGGTCTTAGGCGCTTTATAGCCTCTCGCATCCCCGCACTCTCGAACTGGAAAACACCTACCGTATCACCTTTAGATAACAACTCATACGTTTTAGGGTCTTCTAACGAGACCGATAGTATACTAAAATTCCCGTTATTGCGATTAATTAACTTCTCTGTATGTGATGTCACAGTCAGTGTTTTTAAGCCTAAAAAGTCGAACTTCACAAGCCCTGCTGACTCAGCATATTTCATAGTGTACTGAACCGCAGGCATCTCAGAATTTTCATCTTTATAAATTGGTATCAATTTGCTAATCGGCCTATCACCAATCACGACGCCAGCTGCGTGAGTTGAGGCGTGTCTATTCACACCTTCAAGCTCTAAGCTAATTTTAAGCAATTTTTCAATTGTTGGGTCAGTATCGCGGGATTTTTGCAGCTCTTTATCAAGCGCAATTGCTTCTGCAAGCGTTACAGGATTCGCGGGGTTGTTAGGCACCATTTTACATATTTTGTCCACCACTGGATATGGCAGATGTATAACCCTCCCTACATCACGCAATACCGCACGCGCCTGCAACTTACCAAAAGTTATAATTTGCGCAACCTTATCCTCCCCATATCTACGCCTTACATACTGAATCACCTCTTCGCGACGCTCCTGGCAGAAGTCGATATCAAAGTCAGGCATAGAGACCCGTTCTGGATTCAAGAAACGCTCAAAAAGCAGCCCAAACTTTATAGGATCTAAATCTGTAATATCAACCGACCATGCCACAATAGAACCAACTCCAGATCCACGACCCGGGCCCACTGGTATCCCGTTTGCCTTACTCCACTTAATGAAATCTGATACTATCAAAAAATAGCCGCTATATTGCATTCCTACAATAATGGAAAGTTCGAATTCTAAGCGCTTTTGATACTCATCCAGATCAATCTCATACTGCAGCGCTTCTATTCGTTTTTTTAACCCATCTCTTGCATTTTCAGCTAAAATATCATCAGCACTTTTACCACCTTGTGCAAATTCTGGTAAAAGCGGAGCTCTTGCTGGGCTAGCATATGAACAACGCTTTGCGATATTTAATGTATTTTCACATGCTTCTGGAATATCCTTGAATAATTCTGACATATCATCAGAGCTTTTCAAATAGAAATCCTCTGGCAATTTTGGCCTATCATCTTCTATAACGTATCTACCACTTGCAATACACGATAGTATATCTTGCGCCTCATATCCCTGCTGATCAACAAAAGATGCATAGTTTGTTGCAACGACCGGCACTCCCTTTTCAAAAGCGTAATCCAGTATATTTTCTTCGTATTCAATATCTTGCTTAGAATCAGATTTTTTACGTATTAGCTCGATATACCAATTATCATCAAACACATCTCGCATCCTATCCAAATGTCGCAACGAGAATTTGTTTTCATTAAAGCTAATACGCTCAACACTGTTAATAGGATTTGCAACCAATGCAATAATGCCAGATTTGTTTTGCGCTATACACTCAAAATCTATCGCTAACTTTGCCTGTGCTTTTTTATTAAGATAAATGTCACTGGCAATTTGTATAAGGTTTTCATAACCCTCTTCATCTTTTGCAATCAGCAAGATATTGCCATATGAATTATCGTTGTATCGCACCGATATATCTATGCCATTTATAGGCTGTAATCCAGATTTTTTAGCCTCCATTGCAAACTCAAGCGAGGCAAACATATTGTTTCTATCTGTGAGGGCAACAGCAGGCTGATTCAGCTTTACAATAGACTTCACCAGGTCTTTCACCTTTATAGGGCTAAATCCTAGAGAATAATCGGAATATGTACGAAGATGTATAAACTTAGCCATGAACTCTAAATGCTTAATCTATGGAGCTCTCTTAGAAAAATAAGAGCTTTTTACTTTTCTTAGAAAACTTACCCTTCTCATTGAACACGCATATAGTATCATCTCCATGTCTTAACGTAAAGCGATCTGCTACTCTTTCCACAATAATGTAACCACCTTTCGACCTGAAGTTGACCAAACCTTCTCCACCCCTTCTATCTACAACAAAAATGGCTGGAATTTCTGCATTAATATCGCGGAATTTGAAGTAGGTAAATTCACCATCATCGAACACTAAAATAGGCTCAAAGTCTGAACTTGGGCCGCTAATACTATAACTAAAGTTATACTGCTCTGGCTTTGACAAATCAGGCAACGTAGAGCTAACCATCTGAGCTACCGCAGAATTTGAACCAGAACCTGTTATTTGATCAGGATATACAAACTTAACTACAAAACTCAAAGTTTCATCATTAACGCTAAGAGCTTCTTCTGCATGCATTTCAAAAAAGTACATACGCCTATTTGTGATCACAGTCATGTTAGTCGTAGCATTTTCTTCGACTGGCTTGATAAAAATCCTATTACCTGCAGGTACTATTTGCCATGGAGTTGGCGTACCCATAGATATAGTCTCTATCTCCTCATCAAGGCTAAATTCTATGATCGATTGATACTCATAATGCCCTATA
The DNA here is from genome assembly GCA_021299995.1 of Candidatus Jidaibacter sp. Classification (GTDB taxonomy): domain Bacteria; phylum Pseudomonadota; class Alphaproteobacteria; order Rickettsiales; family Midichloriaceae; genus JAJTIA01. The sequence continues at coordinate 4,366 of JAJTIA010000078.1, forward strand.
AATTTATACACAGTATTTGGCATATAGTTGATGATCTTGATTCTATTTTCACCACCTATTGGCCTTGGCACTCCTGTTGCCATAGATAAGCCTGGGCTTATAAGTACAAGTATGAAAACGATGTATATATATCTAAACATTTACAATAATTAAAGGGCGATGATCACTATTTATTTCATATTATACCTAGTTTGACAACTTGTAAGTTTGATACTTTGTAATCAAAAATTCTAATTTCTCTTCTTTGCGCTTCACTGCCTCCAGTTCATTTAGATAAAACTCAAGCGAAGCCTTGTATCTTTCTTGATTATCATATCCAGCACCTTTTACTGCAGATACAAATATTATATCTACACCTACTAATTGGCCATTCACTGATTTCATTTCTGTCGATTCTATAGATACAGTCCTTTTGGCGCGGTTTTTGTATACTAAAATTGGGCTATCTGTATTAATTTCGGGATCAATATAGTCCATATACTCTCTAAAAACTTTTTTAGAGGACATTGCTCTAACAGCTTCAAACACAACACTTCTATTCTCTTTATCAAAATCTTGGTACGAATAATTCTCTCTTAAAAAAACATATTGCTCTGCTAAATATCGCGATATAGAAAATTCCACTGGCTCTGCGTCTTCTGCCAATGGCTTAATATTTGGATAATACTGCACTTGATCAATTGCATATATTGGGAATGGCAACTTTATATCAGAATAATCTCTTATAAAAGCAGTAACCGCTATATATGCAGAGGCTAAGAGGATAATGACTAGCACAAGGATCTGTACTCTCATCACAATAGGATATAAATACATAGTCGCATAAAAATCTTTAGCTTTTTTGAAGTATTCTCCTGACTTCACAAGAGCATCTATTTCTCTTTTTTCATTATCCATATCAACCTTTACTATTACTAAATATTAGCGCAGCCCCCATATCATATAGCGCATGTATTGCCACGGTATACTTTACACCCTTGATTTCAACATCAAATGGTGTGCACTTACGCTCCTCCATACATTTATGTATATTAACTTTGATATAATCTAGCTTAAGATTCGATACACTTTCAAATAAATTCACCTCTATAATATCAGAAAATTCTAGGTCTGTATCTTTCATAAAAGATTCGAAAAAATAGTTGTTATAACATAGTGAGCGACCCTGTATATCAAATATCACCACTGGCTTTTGAATGAAATTCAAAACCATGTTAGTCATAAGCTTGATATTGTATAACTCTCTTTCCACCTCAAGATTCGGGGTTATATTCTCATATATTAGAATTGTGTTGTTATCTGTACTAGGTATAATTGTAAGCTTTAAAGTCTTACCATCTGGAATGTGTAGTAGGTCGCTACTATAATCTCTCACAGTGCTAATTAAGGCTAGATGTGTCTCTTTATACCCTTTCAATTCTGGAAATAAATTTTTCTCACGCAGCACATCCAAGATATATCTATAATGTGGTTTTTGAGAAAGAGTAGAGCTTTCCATGCTAAATAGATTTTGAAAAGCAGCATTGTAATTAATGATTCTATGTTCTTTATCTAATACTAAAAAACCAACAGTAAGATTATCTATAAGCTTGTCTAATATTCCTTGTATAGATTTCATATTGTTTTTTGTATTAATTATGTCAGTGAGCTCAAATCCGAATCCTACTCTGCACCCTTCAAAGTCCATATCTATCTCTTGAAAGCTGTATATCTTCATCACTCCATCTTTAAGAAATTTTTTCTGAACCTCTTTATCCAGATCTTTTGAATCAATGCTCATGGGATTAAATTCCAGCTCTTTAATAAGATTTACCAAACTCTTATTTTTAAAAACAACCTCATTGGACGAGTCTTTATACCAAACTGGAAAAGGCAATACTTCCAGAGTTGATAAATGTTTAAAGTTTTCAATTCTATATCTTTGTAGCATCTTTACCAGATCGATCTTGTCCACCACCCTTTTTGTAATATCATGAAACCAAAACGCTAAATGTTTGCTCCCTAGCTGATCTTTGATTAATATGCACCAAAAATTGAAGAAAAACTTGCCTTTGCTTGTATCAACCTTCACTATTCCAGTTTTTGAAAAGGACTCTATCATGCTATAGGAATCCATCTTAGAGCGTATATCATCTGCATCTTCATCCGAGAATAATTTTAAAAACTCTTCTGTATCAGATGCATTTTTCATTTCTAAAAACTCAACAAACCGATTTTCTAAATAAAGTTTCTTATTCCTTAGATCGTAAAGTATATATTCAAAAGGCCCATTGTTTAGAGCAGACCTATCTTTATCAGCCATAAGCTGTATAAAATTCGCTCTGTTCACTAATAGTATAAACACAAATATTATTCCTATTCCAACAGCTGCTTCGGAAAAATATAGGAACTCATGACTATTTGTTTTATCTGCAATATGTAGAGCGATAATCGCAATATATATAATTGCTAGAATTGCTAAAAACCATATTATTACCCTTGCTAGACGGCTTGCATTCATGGGATCAACACTATAGAATTTGCTAGCTTCCTATTTTGCAATTTTTCATGAGCAAGAGCTGCCTTCTCCAACTGCAACACCTCAGGGTCTGGTATTTTAATAACACCCTTGGCAATATTACTAAAAAGCTCATTTGCACTAAGTATCAGCTCAAACCTATTACCCTTGTAATGGAACACAGAAGGCCTTGTAAAAAACAAAGATTTAGAGGCGATTTTTTTACAATCCACCGTATCCACATCACCTGATGATGAGCCATACAAAACCATAATTCCCATATTCATCAAACAGTCTAATGACCTATCGAACGTAGACCTGCCTATTGAATCATAAACAGCATTTACCTTGAGACCCTTGGTATATTCCACAACTTTTGCAATCAAGTCTTCGGCATTATAATTTATCACCTGATGGCATCCATTCTCTAACGCAATCTGCTTTTTTTCATCTGATCCAACAGTACCTATTACATAGGCACCCAAATGATTGCACCATTGCGCTAAAATTTTACCCACTCCGCCCGCCGCTGCATGTATTAGGACAGCGACACCACTGCGGACTATGAAGACGCGGTGAGCCAACGCATGAGCTGTGAGCCCTCTCACTATAGAAGATGCTGCTATTTTATCTGTCACAGACTCTGGTACTGCAAAAATAAAGTTAGCATTTATATTGCGCACCTGAGAATATGCGCCACCATTTGGCGTGATATATGCAACCCGATCACCTTCTCTAAAGCCATTTACACCATCACCAACCTTGGAAATATAGCCTACAGCGCTCACACCTGGCACCTTAGAATCATTAGAAAGCGGATAACGCCCCTCTCTGTGGTAGACATCTATATAGTTCACCTCAATTGCAGAGTGCTTTATCTGCACCTCATTTGCTTTTGGATCAGACACCAGTACTTCTGTAAATTTCATGCCATCAGGCGAACCAAATGATTCGATTACTATAGCTTTGCTCATCCTTGATTTAACTTCTTAATAAGATCTTCATACTTAATGAGTTTATCAATCTTACCAATTGAAGCAAGCGTAGGTTTAAATTTACTATATAAAATACTTTCTAAAGCTCTTGCAAGATCAGACTTATCAATCGCATATATTTTTTGAAGCGCTTCTGGAATCGCAATATATCTACCGAAAGCAGCAATATTACCAGATAGTCTTTCAGCTCTTGCAATAGAGCTCTCTTGGCTCATTAAAAGATTAACTTTCACTTGAGACTTAGCACGCTCTATCTCTTCTTTTGTGATATTTTGCATCAACTTCTGCATTTCATCTACCGCAACATGCAAGAACTCATTGGCGTTCTCTGGAGTAGTTGCACCGTATATTCCAAAAATACCGTTATCAGAATAATGTGATGAAAATGAAGATACTGTGTATACTAAACCTCTTCTTTCCCTAATCTCTTGGAATAAACGAGATGACATACCTCCACCAGCAATCAATGAAAGTATTTGATGTGCATAATAATCATCATGGTCGTATGATACGCCATTCAAGCCTAGCACTATATGCACTTGCTCAATATCTTTGTTTACTCTGACATCGCCACCCATATAAATGGCTTTCTCTTCATGCTTTGCACCAGATTTATAAAATCCTCCAAATTTTTTATCAACCACACCAAGCAGTTCAGAGTGATTAATTTTGCCTGCTGCTGTTATGATAATATTTTCATTATAATAATTATCTGCAACATATTGCTTCAATTGAGCTTGGGTGACAGATGAAACATTATCAACTTTGCCTAATATAGACCTACCAAATGCTTGGTCTGGATATGCAACAGATTGAAAATGATCAAATATGATATCATCTGGAGTATCGTTTGTTTGTGCTATTTCTTGCAATATTACAGAGCATTCTTTTTTTATTTCATCTTCCGCAAACAGAGAATTTTGCAAGATATCTGATATAATATCCGATGCAAGCTCAACATCATCTTTTAAAACCTTAGCATAGTACACCGTTTTTTCACGTGATGTGTAAGCATTAAAATAGCCCCCTATTGCATCAAAGTCTTCGGCTATTTGCAATGCAGAACGAGTATTAGTGCCTTTAAACGCCATGTGCTCTAAAAAGTGAGAGACTCCGTTGTTCTGTATCTGTTCATTTCTGCTACCAGTTTTCACCTGAACAACTAGAGAAACCGTCTCAATCTCATGCATCTCATCAGATGCTACAACCATTCCATCATCTCTTTTAGTTGTCGTAATATTATTCATGCAGTAAACCAAAATTTTAAGTATTTGGTATATTACTTCATTTGTGCACGAAAGTACATAGGATCAAAGAAGCCATAAAACACAGAGTTAGCATCGCCCGTCATAATCACATGACTTTCTTTCACCTCAATATCAAGGTTTCCATGAGTAGTCTTAACCGCAATATCATGCCCCAAGCCTTTAAATATATGAGATACAACAGCCGAAGCACACGCACCTGTGCCACATGCTTTTGTCTCACCACAACCTCTTTCCCAAGTGCGGATCTTTATATTTGCATTATCAACAACCTCTACTACAGACACGTTAACTTTCTTTGGGAAATAATAATGATTCTCTATTCTAGGGCCAACATCATCTAGAGGAAACACATCCACATCGCCTGTAAAGATTATAAAATGCGGGTTTCCTACGTTTATTGCAAAACCTATATGATCGAAAATTTCAACTTGAGGTGCTGTAAGCTCATTTGAAAGCGGTATATCTTGAGATTTAAGGCTGTAATGCCCCATATCCACCCTTATTTTCCCATCTCCTTTCTTCTCTGCAGAAATAACTCGATCGGGCACCTCAATCTTCACACTTGGTTTGCCAATGTATTCAACAACACATCTAGTTGCATTACCGCATGCGCTTGCTTGGGAGCCATTTGCATTAAAGATTTTCATCTTGCAATCGGCAACATCAGATGAATCTAGCAATATCAACTGATCACACCCAACACCAAAATTTCTATCCGCAACCAATGGTTCTAGCCCTGATATATCTACAGGTATTGTCTGATATCTTGAGTCAATAATAACAAAATCGTTACCTAGACTGTGCATTTTATGGAATTTAAGCATCTGATATTAACCCTTTGTTAATTATTGATCTGTATAATCCAAAGATAGTATAGCTCATTATGGATTACAATATGCAAAACATTCCTCAAAATAATTTCGATAGATTTCAGAATAACCGCGCACAAGTTCAGCAAAATGTAGAGGCATTTCTACAAGATAAAAATCCTACTACTTTAGATCGTAAAAAAATTGCGTTCTTCAATACTACAACTTTTACAATTGATGATATTACTAAGACCATTGAGAGTATCGATGTACTAAGAGATGAAAAGATGGGAGTTAAGCGCTACCAATATCAAGATGCTGAAGGAAATGCGCACATCATAAGAGATGCAAGAGAGGTAACAAGCACGTATCCCAACACATCTATATATTCAAATGGTATGTTAATGCTCGCAACAGCTAGAGCGGCCTTGTTTATGATTGAAAGTAATCTTGAATCAGACCCTAAAAGTCCTGAATTTATAAAAGCTAAACAAAGACTTTGTAAATTAACAAATTCTGCTCTGTTAAAGAAAAATGCTCAAACATTAGAATCCGTACACACATTCAATCAATACATTCTAGATGTATTGAAAGATACACCTCTTAAGGAGAATAAGCATTTAAAAAAAGAGCTGCAAAATACAAGCCATATGATGAATTTCAGAAACACTGCGCAACATTTAACAACTCTTTCTACTGTTGTAGAAGCAGATGGAAATACGTCGCATGTTGGCATAGAAAGCGAAGTAATGTTACTAGGTTTTACAGCTGCACAGAAAGCGATGTTCTTGGATATTAAGAACGCTACCAATACACCTCAATACGCTTGGTATGGCAAATTAAGCGAGTACGAAAAAGCATTAGTTAGTGACACACTTAACTATGCTATGGATGATCAAGGTAATATGATCCACCCTTTCCCTACCCAAGTTCGCGAGATTTTACCAGGCTTGCGTAATGCCTATTATAAAGAAACAGCAACACTAGATGATAACAATCATTATGTACAAGTAGCAGAGCTTTTCCACTCTGGATCTCTTTATGTAAAAATGAAAAGCGAAGACGCACAAGATCTAGTGACTGACATGGCCTCGCAGCTCGCAACATTTATGAGCAAAAATTCAACCAAGAAGTATATCGATGTTGTGCTTAACTCACCCGCCAATTTCTTTAATAGCGAAGAAAGCAAGGTAGCTCAAATGGTGAAAAACGCGATGACAGCAATAGGCAACTTCTTCTCTGTAACTCCTCTAAATTTTTTCAGGTTGCTCTCTGGAAGCGACTTTACTGGTTATGAGCATTTTTTAAGCGAGTTTGGTAATGCATTTGGATCAATGCATCCAAAATTCCAAGAAAAGTCATATGCATTATACTATATGCAGCATGGTGGAAGCAGAAGCAAAGCTCTTGAAGAGATAGAAAATGCAAGAAAAAATACACAATATCAGACTCCAAAAATGCTTGGCATATTTGAAGCATTAGAAAATGCTATAAAAGCTAGGGAACTAATGGATAGTTATGCATTTATTTTCGATTCCCAAAACCGTAATTTGCAACTTGCTAAGGTGTTCTCAGATCTTAACTTTTCAATTAACAATGAGGACGGCGTGATAAGACAACATTTTGTTCATAATGACAAAGCTGATTTGCTCGATTCAATACCACAGCTTAACATGCACTGCATGTCTGGTATTGATAGATTGGGTATTACAGCAAATAGGTGCTCCAACAATGCTCTCAATAAGCATTACGGTGTGCAAGAAGGCACTGATGCCTATAAAGCAAACAATAGAAACATCGTTAATGCTGGGCACACTCAAGCAATGCCTAGCTTAAACAATAGTGGTGCGCACGGCGTTAAAAAAGACTCAAAATGGGCGATACCAGAAAGTGATTACAAGGAGGTAGAACACATCACCACAAACTCTGCTGCTAACAACAAGATAAAATATAACAGTAAAGCATCACTCAATATGGAAGCTTTAGATAAGGATACTATACCTGCAAGCCATAATAAAGCTGAATCACAAGAGTTGACACATTTTGTTGAGGATGAGTTAAGCAGAAGAAATAATAAAAACAAACAGTCTTTAGGAATACAAGGTTGAATTTAGTAGTAAGTTACAAGATTTTATAGTATAATTCCTCATAAGATAAAAGAATTTGGAATTGTTAAAAAATGAGAGATATTGATACACAGTTATTAAATGCTGCGCGTACAGGCGATTATGAAGATGCCTCAACTGCAATAAATTCTGGCGCTGCAGTTAGTGTGAAAGAGGTTGGCAAATCTAATAGTAGTGATGAAGGCTTCGCATACAACTACACACCATTACATTGGGCTGCTTATCGAGTTCATGAAACTGATAGCTCTGATCATCTTGCAGTAGCAACCCTATTAATACAAAATGGCGTTGAACTTAATGCACAAGATCATAGTGGCCAAACCCCCTTGCATTGGGCTATAAGAGCAGGCAACACAGACATAGCAACGCTATTAATAAAAAATGGCGCTGAACTTAATGCACAAGATCATCTGGGGCAGACCCCGTTGTATTGGGCTATAAGAGCAGGCAATGCCTATATAGTAAAACTATTAATAGAGGAAGGTGCTGACGTTAATGCAAAAGATAATATCGGCCAAACCCCGTTGTTTTGGGCTATAAAATTAAGGATCCATGACTTATACAAACTATATGCAGAATTGGGTAAGATGAGATATATAAACGTTTTATTGATGATTTTAATATAGAAGATGAGAATGGTAACACTGCTCTTGCTCTTGCAATATACAATGGCTGGTATGATATTTCTAAAATTTTAATACAAAATAAAGCAAGACCAACAAATCCACACTGCTCGTTAGATAGTGCAGCGTACTATGGATTCACAGACATTGCTCAACACTTACTTGATACATATCAAAATATAGAGATAAATGGGAAAGATGATAATTCTATAACCAGCCTGGATTTTGCTATAGAACGCAATAATTTTCATACAGCCAAATTCTTGATTAGCCGTGGTGCTACAATATGCTCAGATGAAAACAAATCTAAATTCAATGAATTTGCTATAGATAATAACACACATTATAGAAACAATATGTTGCTTGGTACAGCTGCTTCAATAGGAGCTACCTTACTTTTGCATGCAATAAGCAATGATTACAGAAACAATATAGCGGCTACTGCCATTTTTGGTATTGCATCAGTATCACTTTCTGGCATTAAATCTAAAACATATTTAGCAGCAGCTGGATACTCAGCAGCATCGGCTCTCTTAATGGTTGCATCGAGCTCAGAGGAACTATCTACAGTATATAAAATATCATGTGGAGCGTTGGCGCTTGGAACATTTTGTTATTCTGCATATGCTTGCACTCAAGAGCATACACCGGTAATTGCATAGCTTATAGCGAAGTCTTTTTAAACTTGCATATAATTTCAGGCAAAAGCTTGTATACTCAAACGTATAAAATTTTTTAGCAAATCATTGTTTAACCCTAACGTCGCTTGCGCTTTCGTCACCTAAGAAGGCGCTGCAATTCTTCATAAAGACACATGTCATTTTATGCAGACTCATCTATGTAATGCATAGTATAAGCATTTCCAAAGATTCTTTGATATCTCCGCCTCACAATAGGTAAACCCATATCATTAATACGGCATTAAGAGAATAGTAGTCGTTCGCTATCTTGATTTGCGACTCTGTAAGCGTCAGCAAATGTGCTACAAAACGATTATATAGATATTTAATATCACAAAATATAAAAGAAACTGTGCCTTTTTTGCACTTCAATAAGTTAGAATAGTTTATACAAGAGCGATATAGAAATAATAGTATATTGCTTACTTTTATAGGCTCAAAACTTAGGTTAGTAAGAGATCGCAATAAGCGATTAAGAAAGTTAATAATGAAATTGAAAAATAAAGAAAGCGTAAAGATGCTAAAGTTTGTTCTATGAAATGGAGAAAATAATTATAAGACAGTAGTCGTATCTTGATTCTTTGATATTGATAGAATTTGCGAGAACAAATTCTATTTTTAGTCGTTAAAGGAGGTAATCCAGCCGCAGGTTCCCCTACTGCTACCTTGTTACGACTTAACCCCAGTCACTAACAATACCGTGGTAAGCTGCCTCCTTGCGGTTAGCGCACCTACTTAAGGTAGTGTCAATTCCCATGGCTTGACGGGCAGTGTGTACAAGACCCGTGAACGTATTCACCGCAGCATGCTGATCTGCGATTACTAGCGATTCCGACTTCATGTACCCGAGTTGCAGGGTACAATCCGAACTGAGATGGCTTTTTAAGATTAGCTGGAGCTCACACTCTCGCTGCTCATTGTCACCACCATTGTAACACATGTGTAGCCCAGGCCATAAGGGCCATGCTGACTTGACATCATCCCCACCTTCCTCCGGCTTATCACCGGCAGTTTCTTTAGAGTGCCCGGCATTACCCGCTGGTAACTAAAGATAAGGGTTGCGCTCGTTGCGGGACTTAACCCAACATCTCACGACACGAGCTGACGACAGCCATGCAACACCTGTGATGGTCCACCCGAAGTGACTCGCAAATTTCTTTGCAATATGACCACCATGTCAAGGCCTGGTAAGGTTTTTCGCGTAGCGTCGAATTAAACCACATGTTCCACCGCTTGTGCGGGTCCCCGTCAATTCCGTTTGAGTTTTAGTCTTGCGACCGTACTTCCCAGGCGGAGTGCTTAATGCGTTAGCTTTGAAACCGAAAAACATGTTTCCCGATATCTAGCACTCATTGTTTACGGCGTGGACTACCAGGGTATCTAATCCTGTTTGCTCCCCACGCTTTCGTGCATCAGCGTCAGTTGTAGCCCAGATGACCGCCTTCGCCACCGGTGTTCCTCCTAATATCTAAGAATTTCACCTCTACACTAGGAATTCCATCATCCCCTA
>JAJTIA010000004.1 GCA_021299995.1 Candidatus Jidaibacter sp.
GCAGAAAGGCAGAAAGGCAGAAAGGCAGAAAGGCAGAAAGGCAGAAAGGCAGAAAGGCAGAAAGGCAGAAAAGCAGAAAAGCAGAAAGGCAGAAAGGTAGGCAGGCAGAAAGGCAGACAAATAGTTAGGCATGGTGAAAGACAGACATACAGACAGGTAGGTAGACAGACAGACGGACAGACACAGAGACAGACAAAGTAACTACTATTTTCCTGTTATTTTTCTTCCCTCGTCATGAAAGAGGTAATATTGTTTTGTAGCAAAGACAAACCGATTGTATTTTAGCTTAAAAGATAACGATGGGGTCTTGCGATCTGTATGTTGGAAGGGCGTGTTCAACAGCCTAAATGTTAAGATAGAAGAAGGATTAGAAGTTGTATGTAGCGGTAAAATATCTACATATGCTGGCAGCTCGATGTATCAGCTTATTGTCTCAAAGATTGAAATTGCCGGAGAAGGGGCTTTGCTTGCTCTTTTAGAAAAACGGAAAAAAGAATTAGAGGCAGAGGGTCTGTTTGATCAAGCACGCAAAAAGCCAATCCCATTTTTGCCACTTACAATAGGTGTTGTAACATCCCCAACAGGCGCTGTAATACAAGATATTCTACATCGTATTTCAGAGCGATTCCCAATACATGTACTAGTTTGGCCAACTTTGGTCCAAGGTGAAGGTGCCGCAGATCAGGTTGCAAAAGCAATTACTGGGTTTAACACTATAGATCAGTCAATTGCCCCAAAGCCAGATTTGATAATAGTTGCGCGCGGTGGAGGCTCTGTAGAAGATCTATGGGCTTTCAACGAAGAGGTTGTGCTTAGAGCTGTTGCTCGCTCTCATATTCCACTTATATCTGCAGTTGGACATGAAACTGATACAACACTTATAGATTATGTGTCGGATTTAAGAGCTCCAACACCGACTGCAGCTGCAGAAAAGGCTGTACCAGTAAAACAAGATTTAGAAGATGGTATATCAGCTATAGCTAATAGGCTTAAAGTTGCACTTCCTAATATCATTTTGTTAAACCAATCTGCACTTGTTGCAGCTTCAAAAGGTTTGTCGAAAATGGATAACTACATATCATCAAAGGCGCTACGCTTAGAGCAGGCGAGTGCTTCGCTTGAGCGGAGGATAGATACATTGCTGAGAGTAAGATCGGAACGCTTTTATAAAGTTTCGCATAATTTAAATATAAACCTTATTAAAAAGGATATATCCGTATCTACAAACAGGGTTGAGAACGCTGCAAAAAGGAGTGTTTTGGGTATACAAAACCTGATTGCTAGAGTTGCTGATAGGCTTGATCACAAGGTTCAACTTTTGGAGAGTTATCATTATAAAAAAGTGTTGGAGCGGGGTTTTGCTATAGTAAAAGATGTAACGGGAGATTTGATTACAAGAAAGACTACAGTTATTGGTAAATCAAGTTTTGATGTGGAATTTTTCGATGGAGTGCAAAGAGTTCATACATCAGCTCCTGCACAGCGTGCACATAAGCAAAAAGCTAATGTTACAATAACACAGGCTTCTATGTTTGATGATTGATGATGGCATAAAATATGACAAGATTAGTAAAAAAAGCTGTGTTGCCCGTAGGCGGTTTAGGTACAAGGTTTTTGCCTGCAACTAAGGCTCTGCCAAAGGAGATGCTTCCGGTTGCTAATAAGCCACTCATACAATACGCTTTTGAAGAAGCAATGGATGCTGGGATACAGGAATTTATCTTTATTACAGGTCGTAATAAAAACATCATAACAAATCATTTTGACTGTGTTTACGAGCTTGAAAAAGTGTTGGACGAAAACGAAAAGCACGACGCACTAGCTCTCACAAGAGATTGGGTTCCTGAGGCTGGTAATATTGCATTTGTAAGGCAGCAGCATCCACTTGGTTTGGGTCATGCTGTGTGGTGTGCAAGGCATTTTATAAAGGATGAGCCGTTTGCAGTAATGCTTGCAGACGAGATGTTTGTATCATCCAAAGGCAACAATATCTTAGCTGATATGATAGATGTTTATAATAGGACTGGTGGAAATGTTATTGCTGTCTCTGATGTTGAGAAAAAAGAAGTGAGCCGCTACGGTATAGTAAAACCAGAGTCTGATGATGGCAAAATTGTTAAGATTTGTGATATGGTGGAAAAGCCATCTCAAGAGGTTGCACCATCAAACATAGCGGTAGTTGGGAGATACATACTGCAGCCAGATATTTTCGATGAGCTTGAGCGTACCGAAAAAGGTAGCGGGGGTGAGATACAGCTAACAGATGCGATGAAGGCACTACTTCCTCATCATGACTTTTATGGCTGTAGGTTTAATGGCAAAAGATTTGACTGTGGCAGCCCACTTGGATTTTTAAAAGCTAACGTTGCCCTAGGTCTGATGGATGAGAATTTTGGTAAAGAATTTGCAGAATATATAAAAAACTTAGATATCACTGCATAAAAAATATCCTTAAGCCTAATGCTATTAATATGGCGCCTGTTATTCGTTCAATCCAATGACTTGCTGAGCGGAACTTTTCACGTGTACTCTTTCCCGATAAGCAAAATGCTACAAGGCTAAACCAGAGCAGAGTCTCAATAAAGATAATCGTTCCATATAACAACAAAACTATAGTTGGAGTATTGTGCGGAATTATTACAGAAAATACACTGATAAACAAAAGCATACATTTTGGGTTGAGAGCATTTGTGAAGAATCCAGACGAGATTGCTGCAATAGAAGATATATCTTGTTTGTGGATTGTATGACCTAAGCTCACAGTGCTTTTCTTCGCGGTAACACCTCTGTATCCGATATAGATTAGATAGGATGCTCCAAGATATTTTATTGTCAGAAACAGCCACGTGATTTTGCTGATTATTATACCTAGTCCAAGTAGTGTGTATGACACATGTAGCAATATGCCAAGCGCAATTCCAAGAGCAGTTAATAATCCTGTTTTGCGAGAATAGATAAGACTGTTTTTCACAACAACTGCAAAATCAGGTCCAGGACTTATAAGCGATATCAATATTACAGCTGAGAGACTTAAGATTGACTGTAGATGTGAAAGAAATATATCAGACATAAGATAAATAACTCAGTAGTAAACATTATAATATGAGTTTTTATATGAGTTTACTATCCTTAAGTGATAACTTATTCAGATTAATATTGGCCGAATTCATCAGTGCTTTATCTAGCTATAGCTAAGTCTATATAGCATATGTGAATCGCATTCTTTAATCTCTTTAATATATTATATCAAATGCTTCTTGATTATATGCATCATTCCAAAAGTGCCACTCTAGCACTGTGCTTTTATAAAATGCATCAAGCATTAATTCGCATACTTGATCTGAAGAGGATAGTGCTAATTCATCGAATATAGAGATCGCTCTTTCTACGCTTTCAGTAAATTCAGGGCTTGCGTATGTTTCTATCCATCTGTTATATGGGTTTTGAATTTTGATATCGCTGCTTTGTGCAATATGCTTACCTACAATGTTATAAACCCAAAAGCATGGTAGCACAGCAGCTACAGCAACTTCTACAGGTTCTAAAATGCCGCTTTGCAAGAGAAAGCTTGTGTATGCAAGAGTTGCTGTAGTTAGTTTATTTGTTGGTTGCAGGTTTAATGTATCCCGAAAAAATGTGTGTACAACCTCTTGCTCTGCAATTAGAGCGCACTCAGAAAATGATAAGAAGTTCTGCATAAATTTAAGAGGTGCTTTTGATGCTATCATCGACAAGCTCCTTGCAAAGTAACGCAAATAAACAGTGTCTTGCTCTATGTAATAAGCGAATTTGTCAAGGTCCAGTGTACCTGATGCCAATTCAGTATTAAAAGGATGATCTTTAATTGGTTGTATAATAGATGCGCATTTTGTTAGTGCTACTTGGGAAAGTTTCTTCATGTTGTTGAACCTCTAAACTATTTTGTTATAAATATTGCCATAAATGGTGAAAATGATGAACAGGCCCATTACCATGGCCTAAGCTTCTATCTTTGCTAGCTAGTATTGCTTTTGATAAAAACTCTTTTGCTTTTTTACATGCATCTATAGTGGAAAGTCCTTGTGCAATATAGCTTGCAATCGCAGCAGATAAGGTGCATCCAGTGCCATGCGTATTTTTAGAGTTGATTCTGATACTAGATAACACTTCTATATGGTTATAAGATATGAATAAATCATCAGAAAAATCTCCATCTTCATGTCCTCCTTTCAGCAGTACTGCGGTGCATCCTAACTGTAATAGCTTGGACGCTAATACCTCTTTAGCATCATCTCCTGATACTAATGCTTTCGCCTCAGGTATGTTGGGCGTGATAATGCTCGCCATAGGTATCATCATTGTTCTTAGTGCGTCTACAGCATCTTCCTTTAATAAAGAGTTGCCACTTTTGGCAACCATTACAGGGTCTAAAACAATAGGTATATTGCTAGCATGCTCTTTTAAAAATGCAGATATCAATTCTATAATATCTTTTGAAAACAACATTCCAATTTTAATTGCATCTGGCTTAATATCATCAAATATAGCATTTAGCTGCTCTTGTATGCAGGATAACTCAACTGTATAACAGCTCCTTACACCGCATGTGTTCTGTACTGGTATAGCAGTGAGAACGGTCATTCCATAAGCTCCAGTGGCAGAGAACGTTTTGAGATCAGCTTGTATTCCGGCTCCGCCAGAGCCATCGAATCCTGCTATAGATAAGCATTTATAGTGCATAAATTCCCCTCATTGTTTTGAAATTTGGATGATGTATTTGATCTAGAAAAGCAGACTTAAATGTACCTGGCATATGGTGAGATTGTGAAACTATCTCTCCGCAAAGTGTGAAGTAATATGTTGATAGAGCGCTTGCATCAAAAGCATCTGATATCACACTGTGAAAAGCAGCGCATACTGCGGTTAATGCACATCCCATGCCTGTAATAAGTTGCATGGTTTGAGAACCAAATTCTACATCAACAGATCGCTGTCCATTTGTAATAAAGTCGATTTTACCGCTTACGATCACAGTTGCGTTGTATTGTGATGCTATAAGATATGCTGGGTTTTTGGCATCATCTGTTGTATCCGATGATTCCACTCCTTTTGTAGATTGTATATAGCTTTTGAGTGAAATTATCTCGCTTGCATTGCCTCGTATTATCTGTGCAGATGACATTATATCACGAGCTGCATTAGTTCTGATAGTGGTTGTACCAGATCCAACTGGATCAAAAACGATTGGTTTTCCATATTGTTTTGCGAGTAGTACTGCTTTATGCGTTAAGCGGATAAAGTTTTTATCTATAGTGCCTATGTTGATATAAAGGGTTGATGCAATTTGGATAAGCTCTTCGATTTCTTCTTCGCATGCACTCATAATTGGTGCAGCACCTAATGAAAGTATTGTATTTGCAACAAAATCTTGTGTGACAAAATTGGTCAAGCATAAAACTAAAGGCTTTTCTTCTCTCAGTACGTTTAAAGTGTATTCTATTTCTTCTATCATCCTTGGGTCACTTTTCTTATTGTTGCTAATTTCCGTATTGAAATCTCAGGATGATTTGTGTCATGAAATGCACTGATAGCTGCTATGCCTGATGCGCCTGAGTACATGATAGACAGAGCATTTTCTAAGTTTATGCCACCTATAGCTATTATTGGATGATGTGTGATAGAGCTTACTTTTTCTAAACCATCCAGTCCCCAAAATGTCTTTATGTCAGTTTTGCTATGTGTGTAGAAGATTGCTCCAACACCTATATAATCTATTGGTAAATCATTTGCGAGAAACGCTTGTTGGAGATTATCAATACTTAGTCCGATAATTTTGTGCGAGCCAAGAAGAACTCTAGCCTCTCTTGGATCTTGATCGGATTGTCCTAAATGTATGCCCGCTGCATCAAGCTCTGTACATAAAGACACATGGTCATTTATTATTAAAGGGATATTGTAAGCGTCCAATAAATTTTTTAATTGCCTGCCAAAACACAAGAGTTCTTCATATGAGTATGATTTCTCTCGTAGCTGTACGCAAGTAATTCCAGCATCTATGCAGTTTTTGACGAATTGAAGATAATTGGCAAGGCTTTTAGTCCCTTTGTTTGTAACTAATGTTAAAAGGTGAGACCTTGCTTTCATAATATTCCTCTCAATAATAACGAGGAATAAAAAGCATAAGTAACGATGGGTAATAAAAACGCCAAAGTTGACTTGGATGCTTCACTCTCCCTACGCTAGTGTTAACTAGAATCAGGTTCTAAGGGTTTTTCTCAGCCCTAAAGCAAAATAAATTCGCTAAAGAGCACCCCTGGTGAACTAAAAATCCAAGATAAAATAACTTGCTAATACTACCTTGTCAAATTGAAAAATGTTTAATTTAAAGATGTGATACGCGGCCTATCATTGCTATATATCACAAGCACTTTCTGCCCTTTGTGGAAAATTACATCTTTGCTTTGCACGACTGAAATTAGGTTTGTTGAGGCAGAGACATCTATTGAATTGTTGATATCGTTAGATACAGATGATTTGCCTATAGTAGCAGTGCGTTTATTGTGTGCCGCAGATTTATGCTTTTCATTTATGTTTACAACATATTCCATGCCTTCAGATGTTCCCAAAGCATCCTCTGCCAAAGCTCCAGCAGCAGCACCTAGTAATGCTCCGCCCACAACAGCAATAGCATTCCCAGATCCATTACCTATTGCAGATCCAGCTACGCCGCCTGCAAGTCCGCCACCAAGTATTCCACCTGAGTTTTTAGATAGTTTGTCATTCTCTTTGATTGTTACAGAGCGCGCAGAAACGATAGTGCCTTCTATAACCTTGCCACTTGATGATGAGGTTGTGTAAACGTCAGATGACATGTTCCTAGTACAGCTTGCAAGAAGTGTGCAAGAAGCTATTAATAAACCTATTGGGAGTTTTTTGATGAATGAATGGTGCATAATTTATGCCAATATTTAATTGATTGTGACGGAATTATAACAGATATTCAGTATATTTGCAAATTATTTGCATTAATCGAGATTTTCTTCTGATTCTCCTGGTTCGGTGCCAAAAACTGCATCAAAAATGTTGTAGTTGGACCAATAGCTTGGTGAATTACTCTCTAATGTTGTGGTTTGTATATCGCCTACAGAGTCGAAGAAGCTTTTAAATATTTTAGCAGGCAGTGTGCCACCAACAAGTCTATTAGTTGCTGTATTATCGTCATTACCCGACCAAACCCCCATAACCATATCTCCTGTAAATCCTATGAAATAAGCATCTTGATGATTTTGTGTTGTACCTGTTTTGCCATATACATTACGTAAAAACATAGATGCATTCTTGCCATTACCATGATCTACTACGGCATTTAAAAGCTGTTTCATTTTTGATACTACATCTTCGTTCAACAGCTGTTCTCTATTTTGTGCAGACTTTTCAAATAGCACATTGCCGTGTTGGTCTGTGATTTTTGTGATGCCAAATGCATGCACCATAAGGCCATCGCTTGCTATGTGTGCGTATGCTTGTGTGAGTTCTAGTAAAGAGATCTGGCTTGTTCCTAGTGCTATGCTTGGCAGATCTGGTACTTTGGATTCAACACCCAAGCGATGTGCCATTTTAATAACGTTCTTTCTACCGACTTCTTCAGAAATCTGCACCGCTACCGTGTTAATAGAATTTGCAAATGCATCTTCTACTGTCATGTTGCCAGCAAACTTTCTATTGAAGTTTCTAGGAGTCCAGTAGTCGAGACCCTTGCCTTGATATAAGCTGATAGGTTTATCTACATAAACATCACTAGGTAGAATACCATGCTCCATGGCTGCACTGTATACGAAGAATTTAAAAGAAGAGCCTGCCTGTCTCTTTGCGTTTACAGCCCTGTTGAATTGAGATCGCTTGTATGAAAGGCCTCCTAGCATTGCTTTAATCGCACCGTTTTCTTGCATCAGTACCGCGGCCATTTGCTCGGAATTGTATTTACTAAGAAGTTCAGATGAGAATGATTCTGCTACTTTTTCCAACGCCTGTTGAGCATTGAGATCTAGAGTTGTGAATATATTAAGGGGTTGATTTGTGTTTTCAATGTATTCACCAAGTTCAGCAAGGACATAATCTGTAAAATATGGATTTTTGATAGCACCCCTACCAGAGCCTCGCTCTATAATAGTAGGTGGCGCGGAGTGCATTAACACATCTTTCGATATATAACCCTCTTCGTACATCTGTTTAAGTACTTGGCGTGCACGTGCTACAGATAGCTCAGGATTTGTTGACGGTGCATATTTTGACGGGGCTTTAAGCATGCCTGCAAGCATAGCAGATTCAAAGGGTGTTAGATCTTCAGCAGGCTTGCCAAAATAGTATTGGCTTGCTGCATCGACGCCATAAGTGCCTTTGCCTAGGTAAACACGGTTCAGGTATAGAGACATTATCTGCTCTTTACTGAATTTTTTCTCAAGCTCAATTGCTATCAAAAACTCCTGAACTTTGCGCTTCATAGTTCTTTCAGGCGAAAGATATATAATTTTTGCAAGCTGCTGTGTGATTGTGCTACCACCTTGTACAACTCGTCCAGCTTTTAAATTTACAAGATAAGCGCGTGTTATTCCAATCCAATCGATCCCATTATGATCAAAATATCTATGATCCTCTGCCGCAATCACAGCCTCTATCATATTTGTTGGAAGCTGAGAGTATGTGAGAGTTTTTCCTATAAGGTCACCATACTTTGCAAGTTCTATACCATTAGTATCAAAAACTCGTATCTGAGGTCTAATATCTTTGCGTGCTATTTCCTCGATATCAGGCAGGTCTTTTGTGTAATAGATGAGCAGCAAAAAGCCCATAACAAAGAAGAATAATGCTATACTTATCAGAGAAATAAGAAGTTTTTTATAGAATCTAGATGACCTTATAAAATTAGGTTGCTTCTTGCGCGCGCGTTTGACTTTTGACTTCTTTTTTCTCATTAGTGTTTATCTTATAAACTATAGTATTTAACAAACTCAAGAGGATGTGGTGCCGCAGCGAACTCTTTTATATCCTCTTCTTTAATACCTACATAAGCCTGAATTATATCTTTGGTGAATACTCCTCCTTCGAGTAAAAATTCGTGATCTTTTTTCAAGCTTGTAACTGCATCACATAGTGATCCAGAAATATTTGGTATTTTTGACGACTCTTTTGCTGCTAAATGGTAGAGATCTTTATGTGCAGGTTTGCCTGGGTCTATCTTGTTTCTAATGCCATCAAGTCCTGCCATCATCATTGCTGAGAATGCTAAATAGCTGTTTGCGGATGGATCAGGGAATCTAGCTTCTATGCGCTTTGCATTAGGTGATTTTGTTGCAGGAATACGGATAGCTGCAGATCTGTTGTTTGCAGAATATGCAAGCTTAACCGGAGCTTCAAATCCAGGCACTAAGCGTTTATAACTGTTAGTAATAGGGTTAGAAAATGCGCTAATCGCTTTAGCATGCTTTAAAATGCCGCCTATGTAATATAGAGCATCTTCAGACAGGTCTGCGTAACCTTTTTCATTAAAAAATGTTGGTTTGCCAGCCTTCCACAATGATTGGTGTGTATGCATGCCAGAGCCATTATCTTTGTATATAGGCTTTGGCATAAAAGTGACAGACTTGCCAAAGCTTGCTGCTACGTTTCGTACTACATATTTAAACTTTTGTATGTTATCTCCACTTTTCTTTAATGTTGAGAATTTAAATCCAATCTCAACTTGGCTTGCTGCAACTTCATGGTGGTGTAATAAAGATTCTATTCCTACAGAGTCAAGCGCGTTGCACATTTCGTTGCGCAAATCGAATAATGAATCTATAGGTTGCGCTGGGAAGTATCCGCCTTTTACAGATGGTCTATGACCCAGATTATTTCTGTCGTTAAATTTTACAGAGTTGTTAGCAGGGTTTTCTTCACTGTCACATCTGTAAAAACTGCCATAATGCGATACATCGAACTGTACATCATCGAATATAAAGAATTCTACCTCAGGTCCAAAAAAAGCTGTATCAGCGATTCCAGATGCTTTTAGATAATTCTCTGCGTTTGTTGCAACAGACCTTGGGTCGCGCGAGTATAAAGAGTCAGTTTCTGGGTCTATAACGTCGCATATAAAGCAAGCACATGGTTCTAGTGTGAATGGATCCATAAACATGGAATCTACATCAGGTGAAAGGAGTGTGTCAGAGTGGTGTATTTCTTTCCAAGAGATTATGGATGACCCATCAAAAGCGATTCCAGAGTTAAAAGTCTCTATATCCAAATGTTCTGTAGAATATGTGATTCTGTGGAATTTTCCTAATAGATCTGTGAAGAAAAAAGAAATAAACTTAACTTTTTCAGCTTTTAATCTATTTAAGATATGTTCTTCTTTCATAATGATTTACCTGATTTTAAAACCCGTAATATTTTAACCAACGCGCATCCGATGTAAAGAATTTCCTTAGATCCGAGATATTGTATTTCAACATAGCTAGTCTTTCAATTCCTGCGCCAAGAGCAAATCCTTGGTATTCATTTGGGTCGATGCCAACATTTTCTAGGACGTTTGGGTGTATCATTCCGCAACCCAAGATTTCTATCCAGTCGGTGCCTTTGCCAATGATTATCTGATCTTTTGATGTTCTATCACACTGTACATCCACCTCTGCAGATGGCTCAGTGAAAGGAAAATGACTAGCCCTTAGCTTAATTGGTGCTTGATCTACGTCAAAAAACATTGTTAAAAACTTTTCAATGCAGTATTTGAGATGTGCTATGTTTACGTTTTTATCAATATAAACAGCTTCTAACTGATGGAACATGGGAGTATGTGTTGCATCATAGTCGGAACGATAAACTTTACCTATATTAATGAATTTGAAAGGCGGCTTTTTGCCAGACATATGACGTATCTGCATGTTAGACGTATGCGTTCTAAGAAGCCTGTTGTTGTCAAGATAGAATGTATCATGCATTTGCCTTGCTGGGTGATGTTCTGGTATGTTTAGTCCAGAGAAGTTATGCCACTCGTCTTCAATCTCGATTCCATCTATATATTCAAACCCTAATAAAGCAAAGATATGCTTAATATCATTCATCACTTTTGTGATCGGATGTGTAACACCTTTTTGTAATGGCCTTGTTGGTGCAGAGATGTCTATTTTCTCAGATGCGATTTTTTCATCAAATGCTTTTTTAGATAAATCATCAAATTTGAGTTTGAGCTCAGATTCTATATTAGACTTTAATACGTTTATTACGCGGCCGAATTCTTTGCGTTGATCTTGAGGTATTGAAGAGATCTTTTTTAACTCTTCTGTGAGTAGGCCATTTTTACCAGTGTATTTGATTCGCAATTGATCGAGAGATTCTAATGAAACAGCTAATGCTAAATCTGCGGTGAATGAAGTTAAGATGCTTTCGGTCATAATTTAGACTATTTAAACTTTACGGAAACAATAATACACGAGATATCAAATACCAGAAAGCAGAACTTTGTATATCCTGCCAAAAAGGTTAGGCAATCTTTGTAGTCCTGCATAACCTTAATATTTAGACTTATATCCTATTCCTCGTCTTTTTTAGTGTTGCGGCGTGTGCGCTTAGCAGGTGAGATATTCTCGGTGCTAGATGGAATAGATGAAGATGGTGTTGCGCTTTCATCACCTATCTTCCTAGATATCTTACCGTTTTTCAAGAGTTCGTTTATCTCATCACCAGATAATGTCTCGTATTCAAGCAACGCTTTTGCAATTAAGTGAAGCTGATCGATATTTTTAGTCAAGATATTCTTAGCTGTAGCATAAGCATCTTCTATTATGCGCTTCACTTCAGAGTCGATAGTGGAGTTTAAAGTATCAGACTTGCGATTCTCTCTTCCAAGAGAATGACCCAAGAATATCTCTTCTTGTTCATCCCCAACAAGTACTGGTCCAATCTTGTCGCTCATACCCCACTGTGTCACCATTCTTCTAGCTAATGATGTTGCCATCTTAATATCAGAAGATGCTCCTGTTGTTATCTTTTGAGGACCCAATATAATTTCTTCTGCGACTCGGCCTCCCATTGCAATTGCTAAGTCCGCTTCCAGTCTTTCTTTGGTAACAGAGAATCTATCGTCTTCGGGTAGCCTCATAACAAGTCCTAGAGCCCTACCTCTCGGTATGATCGTTGCCTTGTGAATAGGGTCTGAGGCAGGCATATATACAGTTACTAAAGCATGCCCTCCTTCGTGATATGCTGTAAGACTTTTTTCTTCATCTTTCATAACCATTGTTTTACGCTCTACACCCATCATTACCTTATCACGAGCTTCTTCCATCTCTTGCATTGTAACAATGTTGCGATTTTTACGTGCTGCAAGCAAAGCTGCTTCGTTTACTATGTTAGCAAGGTCAGCTCCTGAGAAACCAGGTGTGCCGCGCGCAACAGTTCTTATATTTACATCTGGGCCTAGAGGTACTTTTGCCGAATGCACCTTTAATATTTGCTCACGGCCATTTATGTCTGGAGCAGGCACTACAATCTGCCTGTCAAATCGGCCAGGTCTTAAAAGTGCAGGGTCTAAGACGTCTGGTCTATTAGTTGCAGCGAGTACAATCACACCTTGATTTGTTGCGAACCCATCCATCTCAACTAGTAGCTGATTTAAAGTTTGCTCACGTTCATCGTTACCGCCACCCAAGCCAGCACCTCTGTGCCTACCTACGGCGTCTATCTCATCTATGAATATTATGCATGGCGCATGTTTTTTAGCTTGTTCGAACATGTCACGTACACGGCTTGCACCAACGCCCACAAACATCTCAACAAAGTCTGAGCCAGATATAGTGAAAAATGGTACTTTCGCCTCTCCAGCTACTGCCTTTGCAAGCAAAGTCTTACCTGTTCCGGGTGACCCTACAAGTAGCCCGCCTTTTGGTATTTTGCCGCCAAGTTTTTGGTACTTGTTTGGATCTTTTAAGAAGTCCACAATCTCTCTCAGCTCTTCTTTTGCTTCATCAACTCCTGCAACGTCTGCAAATGTGATGTTGTTGTTTTTCTCTGAGAGCATCTTAGCTTTTGATTTACCAAAGCCCATAGCTTTACCAGCACCACCTTGCATTTGACGCATGAAGAATATCCACACACCTATTAAAAGTAGTAGAGGAAACCAAGAGAGTAGAATAGCAAAGAAAGTGCCTAACGCTGATTCTGTGGATGCAACCTCGATTTTTATGTTATGCGATGATAGCCTGTCCACAAGATTTGGATAGTTTGGAGATAATGTAGAAAAACGCTTACCGTCACTTGTTTTGCCTTCTATTAAGTCACCTTTTATTACAACTTCTGTAATTTGACCGCTATCCGCCTGAGATAAAAAGTCTGAAAATGCAATTCTTGACACGTTCAATTGAGCGTTGCCTAGGAATTCAAAGAATATTAGGCCTAAAGAAAATATTAAAACCCAAATTAAAAAGTTACGGAACGTGCTGTTATTTTTCATGTCATTCATATTTAGTACTGATCGGTATATATATAGGTATTAAAAATGTCTATTCAAGTCAAAAAGCTCATGTTTTTGTTTTCTTATATACTATTTTGACGTCAACATCATAATTATATTCGTTGTATGCAAGTGAGTATCGTTTAATTTGTCTGTGTTTGTTTAGGTCTACTTTAAGCAATGTGAAGCCAATCTCTTTCGCTACTTTTTCACTGATAAAGTTACCCATCACAATAGGCATCTCTAATGTGCGTAGCTTTAAATTTTCAAATGAATACCTCATAAAGCTTTTGATTCCTTCAAAAAAGAAAGAAACTGCTGGATATTCATTTCTAAACCAGATGCCCAAATCACCAGACTTTTCTGCTAAGTTTAAATTATACAAAGAAACCATCCCCATAAAGTTTTGATTGTGGAATGCTGCGAAGTGATAAGCTTCTTCCTTTCTTTCCTCTTCGTAAAGTGCTTCAACAATGGCCTGATAGTCATCTACTTTTGGGGCTTGTTCAACCCATGGTAGCCACATCTTTAAATTACCTAGGCTTTGTTGTACTGCATCCGAAACAATTTGCCTGTCTTCAAACATCAGTGGTCTGATAATTGTGTTGTTTGACAAAATCACAAAAGGAAGTTTAATTTTATTTTCTACTCTTTCACTAAGCTTCATCTTAGATAAAACCACTTGTATTCTTATATACCCAAGTAAATGAGAGAATTGAGTAAATGTAAAGAATTAATGTATTGAATATACAGTCAGTTGATTTCTAGAAAATTAAGAAATTTATCTGCTAGATATTTGTAATCATGATTATATTTCAAGAATTGCTTACCGTTTTCACCTAATGTTGCCAAATTATTTTGATTTGATGACAAAGCTTTATATATCGCCTTAGCCATAGATTTTGCATTGGAAATATGTATGCAAAATCCGCAGTTTGCAATCGCTACTGGAGTATGATCTAAATTTGAGATCTGTATAATTGGTTTCCCAGCATTCATGTAATCAAAAATTTTATTAAGTCCGATTCCATATTTATATAGTGGCGAATCCTCTAAGGCAAATATTGAGCAATCTGCTGATTTTAAGAAAGTTTGTACTTGTGCCTTAGATATTTTATCGTGCCATATTATGTTTTTGCAATCAGAGTATTCGTTCTTTAGCAATTCTTTTTCTGTGCCAGCGCCTACTAGTATTATAGCTGTCTCATTAAGCTCTTTTGCTGCATCAAGTATTATGTGGGTCGCATTAGATCTAGATATTCCACCTGCATATGCCAAAATATTTTTATATTTTTTGCGCAGATTTTTTATACTATATGACAAAGAATCAGGAAGTTTTTCTGGCTTTGCAGTTGTGAAATCATATCCGTTTGGTACAAATAAAAACTTTTCCTTGGGTATGCCAAATTGTTTAACATGTTTATAGGCATCTGGTAAAATCGATATAACTTTGTCTGCAACTTTATAAGTCACCCATTCAGCAAATCCAACTAACATTACAAAGGGGTTGTATTTGCTCATTGATCCAATTTCTAATAATGTAAGAGGCCATATATCGTGTAACTCAAAGATTAGCTTAGCTCTAGAGAAGATAGATATTAAATAAGCTGGAAAAATATCCAAAAGGTGTGTAGATGATGCGATCACAGCAGATGGCTTATGCTTGACTGCTAGATATGGTGAGATCAGTATGAGTTGTATGACGAATAGCATTATATTAACAAAGCGGGCTACACCATTACCACAATATTTGTTTCCCCATAAAAATAGATATCCTATTCCATCGACCATATTATGCCCAGTACAGTATTCATTATGGGTTCTAAGGTGCGAATATGTGCTACAAATAATAATAGTTTTATGCCCAAGTTTATTCCATTCTTTTGCCATATAATATGGTCTGAACTCCATCCCAAGCTCTGGAGATCCTGCATATTGATTGATGTATAGAATGCTCATTTTTAATTGCGTGATACAAGCTTTTTGGCTAATCTAACGGCAATACGTAAGTTAAGTCAATATATGTCAGAAAAATTCATACCATTTGCATTGCCAGAGATAGGTGAAGAGGAAATTAATGCGATTACCGAGTGTATGCGCTCTGGCTGGCTTACTACAGGTAAGATAGCAAAGCAATTTGAGCAGGATTTGCTATCTTATCTAGGTAATGAAGGCGGCCATGCCGTAGCAGTTAACTCGGCAACCATGGGTTTGTATCTTGCGCTTGAGGCATTTGGTGTTAAGGCAGGAGACGAGGTGATTGTGCCGACTTATACATTCTCTGCTACTGGGATGACACCAGTGTATTTAGGTGCAAAGCCCGTGCTGTGTGACATAGATGAAACAACAATGAACATAGATGTAACCAAAATAGAGGCTTTGATCACTAATAAGACCAAGGCGATTGTGCCTGTTCATTTTGCTGGCCTTGCATGTGATATGGATTCGATAAATGCAATTGCCAAAAAACACTCCTTGGTTGTGATAGAGGATGCTGCCCATGCACTTCCTTCTGAGTTTAAAGGCTGTAAAGTTGGTGCGAACTCGAGTGACGCCACTGTATTTAGTTTTTATGCAACAAAGACTATTACAACCGGCGAAGGCGGTATGATCGTGACTAATAATGATGCAGTGTCTGATAGGCTCAAGATTATGAGGCTACATGGGATATCACGAGACGTGTTCGATAGATATACATCTAAGGGGGCAAACTGGCATTACAACATAGTGGCAGCAGGTGCTAAATGTAACTTAACTGATTTAGCCGCAAGTATAGGTGTGGAGCAGCTTAAAAAGGCTGATAAATTCCAGAAGCGTAGAGCTGATATTGCAGCATATTATAAAAAGCGGTTTGAGAATTTGCCAATACACCTTCCTGCTGATGCCGAATCTGGAAGTTTGCATTCGTGGCACTTATTTGTTGTGCGATTGAAAGATGGAGTTGGTATCTCTAGAGATGACTTTATTATGAAGATGGCTGAAGAAGGAGTGGGGTGTAGCGTACATTTTATTCCACTTCACTATCATCAATTTTATCAAGAGCGATTTGGCTACAGAAAAGGTGCCTTTACTCAGGCTGAGCGAGTTTTCCAATCAGCTTTGAGCTTGCCGATATATACAAAGATGACGGATGCAGAAGTTGAGCATGTAGCAAACAGTGTGCTGAAGTTGCTATCTTGATAACGAACTTGAAGGCTTCTAGGGGTTTTAAGATGCTTTGCCTGTGTTATTTAATAAGGAAGCTTGTGTTTGCAAGGGCGGTACATATATGTATGGCAAAGATGCTTAAGATGATTATTATGAAGTTTGCGATGTGCATAAGTATGAGATTTGAGCAAAAAATTTATTCATATAAAAACAGCTACGCTTAATCTATTGAAAAGCAAAGAATAATATTTTCTCCTTTTGCAAAGATAGTTGTTGAAACTTCTGAATCTTTGTGTATATTCTTGTACTCGATTGCGCGGGTGTAGCTCAGTGGTAGAGCATAACCTTGCCAAGGTTAGGGTCGAGGGTTCGACTCCCTTCGCCCGCTCCAGAATGGGGACATAGCTCAGTTGGTAGAGCATCTGCTTTGCAAGCAGAGGGTCATCGGTTCGAATCCGATTGTCTCCACCATTCCTTTTATATATCAAATATTTATAGAATATCTTGATTGCAATACATTTGATGCTGCCATCATTGATGGAAATATGACTGAAGTAAGGGATTCTTCAGAGATTGAGATATATTGCTAAGTAGTCTTTTTTAAATGAAAGTATACGAGTATTCCGCAAACAAAAGCTATAGGATATGAGGCCCACGCTATGTATACAGATGGAGATGGTATGATAGGTAGTAATTTGAGGGCAATATAGGATGTGGAAGAGATATATATGTAATTATCACGATTGTGTGTTATATAAAGTGCCATATTCTTTAATGCCAATATCACTATCAGCATAAATATAACAATCGCAGGTACTCCTCCTGCTACCAAAATTTCTAGATATAAGTTGTGTGTGTGGTGGGCGCAATAGTCTGGGAATGGAACTTTGTGAGATAGGCATACATCTTTGAAGCTTTTGGCGCCAGATCCATATATAGGGTTGTGGTGCTCTATAATTTCAAATGAATTGCTATATATCATGCCGTATGATGATGATTTGAAAAAGTTTGTTAATTCTATTTGGGTGTTGTCAATAAGCCTGTATTTGATGTGAGGGTTGTTATTCACATAAGCTCCAAGGCTTAAGAAGACTACAATCAAAATAGGTATGGATATCCTTAGTTTGAACGAATAGAGTCCTAATATTAATAACGTTGCTGTGATTAAAATGAAAGGGGCTCTCTCACCTGATAATAAAACTGCTATAAAGGTTGTAATTAGCGATGCTGATATTAATGCTATAAGAGTCTTGTTGATCGATTGAGCTTTTAAGAGTGTTGCTAGATAACCTGATATCAAGGCTGCAAAAATAGATAGAGTATATCCTACTTGTAGCTTCCCGTGGAGGTTTGTGAGGCGAATTATTATGCCATTTGAAAAAGATTTGTTTCCGAATATATCAATTCCTGTATAGAATTGGATTATTGCGTTAATAGAAATCAAGAATGATATAGCTGCCGTTATTACTAATAAGCGGTTTAGGAGTGCTTGGTTTAGATATAATAGATACCCAACAGCTAAACTGAATAGCGGTAGTCTTAAAGCAGGGAGTGCATTGTTAATCGCATTTTTAGGGTAATCAGAGATGCTGCTTACTATTATCATGTATATCCATAGTATAACAATTAACCAGAGTAGTGGTGATTTTAGTAAGACAATCTCTTTGTTCTGGATAGCTGTGCTTATGGCGTATAATAATGTGATTGCGCACACCACTTCAACAAGGCCATTTTGTAGATTCAAGACTATAATGCATGCTGCAAGGAGTGCGCTGCATACTTTGTTAGTTTGGTTGCTTGAAATAAACATATAGCGAAATGGGAATGGAAATTAGATATAATATGCCAAGAAATGGCAAAATAAACCAAGGTTCAAGTATTAGGCCGCCAATAAGGGTTGCAATCATCGCAAAAGTTGGACCTAGCCATTTACGCTCTATGTAAACTTTTTTAAACGAAAATGTGGGTAGGTTGCTAATCATAAGTGCTGCAACAAATCCAATGTAAAACGCTATAAACCAATGTGAATATATGTTGGGCATTAAATCTATTGTAGAGATCATAGGCAGAATCGCAAGAACGGCACCGGCGGGCATAG
The DNA here is from genome assembly GCA_021299995.1 of Candidatus Jidaibacter sp. Lineage (GTDB taxonomy): Bacteria > Pseudomonadota > Alphaproteobacteria > Rickettsiales > Midichloriaceae > JAJTIA01. Next base: position 18,711 of record JAJTIA010000004.1, read on the forward strand.
GAACACCTGTGAAGAAGTTTTGCAGCTTCTTTTTTTCGCTCTCATCATCGAGGCAAGAGTTGAATCTTGCAAGTCTTAAGGCAGAGCAAGCTATGAATAGAAGAACCACAGCCCAGCCAATCCCTTTATAGGGGATGGAGTGCAGAGACCAAAAGTACATGACAATTGCGGGAGCAACTCCGAAACTTACGATATCTGCTATAGAATCTAGCTGTGCTCCAAAGTTGGATGATGCATTTAACAATCTAGCTAATCTTCCGTCTATGGCATCCAATATAGCTGCGATTACTATTAATGCCGCCGCTACATTCCATTTTAAATCTATAGCATATCTAATTGATGTAATGCCAAGACACAGTGCAAGGATGGTAACGAAGCTCGGTAAGAGCTTCGATATATGTATGGCTGATATGTTGCGGTTTTTTAGTTGCATCTATTTTTTTGTAGATTTTGTTTGTTTAGGTTTAGCAGTAGGCAACTGGGCTATTATAGTTTCTCCACCCACCATTGTTTGGCCCAAGCGTACTAAAGGCTCAATACCTTCTGGTAGATACACGTCTACTCTGCTTCCGAATCTTATGATACCATATCTGTCGCCAGCTTTTACTTCTTGATTTTCATCCAAGTTGCAAACTATTCTTCTCGCGATTAATCCAGCAATTTGTACCAAAGGTATTTCGATTTTATCTTTTGTCTCGATAAGAACGCTTTGCCTTTCATTTAGGTCGCTAGATTTATCCATTGTAGCGCTAAAGAACTTCCCAGGGTGATAATGTAGTTCTTTTATTTTTCCTTCAACTGGTATTCTATTAACATGCACGTTGAAAACACTTAGAAAGATGCTGACTCTGGTCATTTTGATTTCGCCTAAACCTAATTCTTTAGGAGGCGTGGCCTTTATTATACTGTCAATTGTACCATCTGCAGGGCTGATTATAAGATTTTCAGATCCAAGAGGAGCAACTCTATCTGGATCTCTAAAAAAGCAAATACACCAGATTGTAAGTATTATGCCTAGCCAACCTAAGTGTTTGGAGACAAAAAATAAAAGTAGTGAGACTAGTAGAAAGATTCCTATAAAAATAAATCCTTCTTTGTTAATAGATGGTAGATAGTCTAATAAAGTTTTGATCATGATTAGCTTTATAAATCTTGAAAATTAATAGAGAATAACATATACGAGTATATTCCAAATATCAAATTCAAAAATATAAAAGATGAACAGTAGTAATTTAAAAAGAATATGCGTGTTTTGTGGTGCCAGACCAGGTGTAAATCAGAAATACAAAGAAATGGCTGCAAAACTAGGTGAAATGCTAGCTAAATTAAATCTAGAACTAGTGTACGGAGGCAGTAATTCTGGTTTGATGGCTGAAGTATCTAATGCTACACTTAGAAATAACGGCAGTGTGCTTGGTGTTTACCCTAAAATTTTGCAAGATAAAGAGCCTTTGAGCGCTGAGCTTACAAATTTTGTATATGTAGATAGTATGCACACAAGAAAAGATGTGATGATATCTAACTCTGACGCATTTGTTGTGTTGCCAGGTGGAGTTGGAACATTAGATGAATTGTTTGAAGTGCTTACGCTTAAGATATTGGGCAATCATAACAAGCCTGTTGTGTTGATTAATCAAGATGGGTATTGGGACAAAATGATAGATATGTGTCAGTTTCTAGTAGAAGAGAACTTTGCAGGATTAGCATTACTAGATAGCATGAAATCTGTATCATCTCTAGATGAGTGTTTTAAATTTCTAGGGTTTAATGTTTAAGGTAGCTATAGCTGGTGCAAACGGTAACATGGGGTTAGAGATATCGTCTCTACTCAATCTAAATGACAAACTGCATTGCGTTGCAAAGATTGTGAAAGCAGAAGAAGAGATAACAGATAGTCATTGCTACACTTCGCTTGCCAATGCTGCCGCAGATATTGATAAAATAGATGTTTTGATAGATTTTACATCTTCAGATGCTTCTATGAAGTTTGCAGAAAGTTGTGCAAACCTTGGTGTAGCTCATGTTTGTGGTTCTACAGGTTTTACAAAAGACCAAATTGCTGTATTGCAAGAAATCGCAAAGAATTCGTTGTTGTTTTTATCTCCTAACATGTCTATTGGTGTCGCGGTTTTGAAGATGCTCTGTAAAAAAGCGGCTAGGGTTTTAGATAACTCATTCGATGTTGAGATCTTAGAAATGCATCACAATAAAAAAGCTGATGCTCCATCTGGTACTGCGTTGATGCTTGGTAAAGCAATTGCTCATGAAAGAGGTGCAGATGACTCTCTATTTAATCTAAACCATAACTTAAGTGGTGTAAGAAAGCATGGTGAGATAGGGTTTGCAACGATGCGAGGTGGATCTGTTGTAGGAGAGCACACAGCTTTTTTTGTCTCAGGAACAGAGAAGATATCATTAAATCATACAAGTTTCACTAAGCGTATATATGCTGAAGGTGCCCTTAAAGCTGCCATCTGGCTTATGAGCCAAACTGCTGGCAAGATTTATGATATGGATGACATGGTGTCGCTTTAAATTACTTAGCTCCATCCTTGATTATGGCCATAATATACTGAGATCTATTGATGCTTGTATCAAGTGAGAGCTTGTGGGACATCACGTGACGAAATATCTCGCTATCTAGATATTCTTCTAAGCATACAGAGTAAATTAATTTAAATATATATATTACTTCTTTTATAGATGCGCTTTCGAATCCGCATTGAGATAAAAGTCTTGGTATTGTGTCAGAGTTTATTTCTGTTTTGAATAACTTCTCTGTGGCTGCAAAGTTGGAATGGGTCATTTGGGCAATGCCGTATACAAATGAGTGCAGATCTCCATAAGCTAGCATTTTACAAAGCGTGAAGTTTGTGAGGGCATTGTCTAGTATCAGTTCGTCAACATGAGACTGTTTTAATAGCTTTGACTTCTCTTCTAAAAAATAGTCTATGCCTTCAAAATGTTTATGATCTGAAGAATATATTATGACATCTGGGGTATGCTTTGTAAAAAATTCTTTGATAGTTGATAGTTGTTCAGGTTTAGATCTTTTTATTAAGTGTGGAAAAGCGCTTTTAGTTTTGAGAATTCTTTCTAATATAAGCTGCCTAAGTTCTTTATCATTAAAATAGTAAATGCACAAATCGCTCAATAGATCTGGATTTATGGATGCATTTTTATTGTTTATTAGCTTTATTAATGAATCTCTGCTTTTTTGCGAGATGACATAGTCAGAAAGAATGTTGCTTATATTTTGCTTTACTGCAATATAGGAGAGCAAGGAACCCATATCCTTAGAGTGGCCAAGTATAGACATTAATTCGATATCAGACAAAATTTTTGTTTTGGACAATATTATTTTTGCGCACTCAGTGTTTTTGTAAGCAAATGCTATCTCTAGAGCTTTAGATGATTGAGATTGAACTAATGTATTTGCGGTAAATTTTAGTATTTCTATATCTTCATGTTCTATTATAAGTTTTAGATTATTGATGACTATATCTTCTTCGAATTTCGGTATACCATTTTGCAATAAGTAGATATAGTATTTTATTAGAGAGAATTTTTTTGGTTTCTCTAGCTTGCTAAAATATTGAGGATCCAGCAGCGTATCTGAGATTGTGCTATAGAAAAGAGCGCCTACAGTATCTATCATTAGGCTCGCTTGGATTTGTTAAAATATATACTAGTAAATAACTTTAAACCGTGCTATAAGCAAGCGTAATATTTTTGAGCCGGATTAGCTCAGTGGTAGAGCAACCGCCTTGTAAGCGGTAGGTCGTCAGTTCAAATCCGACATCCGGCACCATTCCTTTTGGTATTTCCATTCAACATCTTTGTGCTATTCTTCTGCATAATTTAATAGACTTACAGATGGCTTCCTGTTAAAAATTTTGTATACATAGCAAATACAGAAAAACATTGGTATGACTAATCAGCAAAGTTCTAACACTTCTCAAGCGGCCTCCGATTCCAGTATTGACTCTATATTGAACGATATAAAAGGTGTTATGTCTGCAAAACCGCAAGACGAAGACATATTAGTGCTCACAAATGAGGTAGAAAATGCTGTGCCTAGCAATGAAAATGCTAAGGAGGATCCAGCATTACAGCAACGTTTTAGAGAAGAAGACTTTGGTATCAAAGAAGATTCAGACATATTGGAAGAAATAGATGCATCATTTCAGGCTAAGCCTAGTGCTCCAGAACAGCATGGTGCTAATAGTATTGTTTTAGGTCAAGTAGAGACTAATGTAAATGCGGAGTTAGAACGTGCTATTAACTCTAAAATGAAAGAAGATATATTAGACTCTGATACTAAAGAAACTGTGCATGATCTTATCAGTCATTTTTATAAGGCAAAAAAAGAATCAAGGCACTCAGATTTTCGTTCTGGTGCGACTATTGAAGATCTAGTACTAGAAATTCTGAAGCCTGAACTGAAAGCTTGGATGGAGCGCAATATCGTTGAGCTTGTTCAAAAGGTTATAGAAAAAGAGATAAGAAAAATAATGGCGGATGACCAATAACATGGTGAAGATAGATATACATGGTTTAGGTGGTATCATTGCATGTATGTGTCTGTTTTATATGTGTTCAGCAAATGCTCAGCAGTTTGAGTATGAGTGGCCTGAAAGCATGGAACATACCAACAACGTGCCGCAGCCAAAAGTAGAGGTAGAAAGGCCAAAGAAAGATGTAAAGCCAATATTGCTTAATGAAATCAATGCTATTGAATCTAAAATTAAAAGTCTCACACCAGCCTCAGACAAGCCTTTATCTGAGGTTATAGAAGATAAGCCTAAATTGCATAATAAAAATAGAGATTCTAAGCATTTTAAAGTGCGAGAAGTATATGATTATCGCAATAAAGAGACGCCGAAGTTTTTCCAAAATGCTGAGTACAAAGATAAAAATAGGCATTTGCCAAAAGTATTTTATCAAGGTGGTTACAGCAAGTTGTTATTTGACGCTGTAGAGCAAAAGAATCTTGGTGCTATCAATGTGTTGATAGAAAGGGGTGCCGATATCAATGCTAGGGAGACTAAGTCTGGTGCGACTCCTCTCATGAGAGCTGTGGAAATCAATAGTGACTCTGTAGTGCGATATTTAGTTATCAGGGGCGCTGACATAAATGCATACAATACAGATCGTAAGACACCAATGCATGTTGCAGCTCAGAATGACTATGCGAATCTTTTTTATTTCATGGCTAAAAATGGTGGTGACCCATATGTCCATGATAAGGATGGTAAATCTGCACTTGATTACCTTAGCAAAGATGAGAGAGCGGAATATATCATTGCCGGTCTTAAGACCCAGTCTGATAGAGATGGAGCGCTTATTGATTTTGCCAGAGATGGATCGTTGGAAGCTGCAAAAAAAGTTATAGCTTTGGGTGCCAATGTTAATACTCAAGACTCTAGCGGTAATTCGGCTCTTATGCTCTCTGTTCAAAAGCGTGATATACAGATGGCAACGCTTCTATTGTTTTATGGTGCAAATCCCATGATACGGAATAATACTAAAGATGATGCATATACGTATGCTGTCCAATCCGGCGACCAAGAGCTTGTGAACATTGTGGATACTTATATCATAAAGCAAGAGCTTGATACTGGTCTTGCTTATAGCAGAGCCATTAAATCCATTGTGCGACAGGAAGATTCTGTTGTGCATGACTCGCCAGTGATTAGTGAGTCGGAAGAGATTATGAAAATTGATCCAATCTCTGAGAGAAGGTTAGAGGCGTCTGTAGTCGAAAGATATCATGATGTTCCAGCTTTAAGACCTAAGCGTATTATCCCGGTGGATCTGAACTAATCGTGTACAAAAGTGAGTATGTGTAGAAGATTAGCTATAGATAAGTCGTTATAAAAATGGCATGAATATCAAGAGTCTGGTTACAGAATGAAGCTCCTGGTGTTGCGATTCTGAAGCTAAGACAAGCTGTGCAAAGCGATTGTAAACATATTATTTTAGATAGCTAAATTCAACTATAAAACCGTGCAATTATTATATTGCTTGAGCTATAAGATAAGAATCCTAGACTGGCAATCTCATTCCAATTATCTATTTATTTCTGCTGACAACGTATTCAGCAAGCGAAATTAATAAGCTGCCTTGATCTCTAAAAGGATTTAAATGCTCTACAGCTTGATTTGCAAGCATCTTAGCGTGAGCGCGTGCCTGTTCTATGCCCATTGCTGTGATAAGAGTTGCTTTACCCGCATTAGAGTCTTTACCCACGCTTTTGCCAGTCTCAGCTCTTGTACCTTCGGCATCTAGGAGATCATCTGTGATTTGGAATGCAAGCCCAAGATTATTAGCATAAGCACGCAATGCATTGCGCAGATTTCTTGGAGCTTTCCCTAAAATCGCACCTGCTTCGCATGATATTGCAAATAGTTCTCCTGTTTTCATTCTTTGTAGTCTTACGATCTCATTGAATTCGAGTTCTTGATGTTGGGAAACCATGTCTATGACCTGACCGCCTACCATACCACCAAATCCAGAGGCTTTAGAGATAGCCTCTACAAGCTCTATTCTTACAGAAGGGTCTCGGTGAGTGCCGGGGTCTGCTAGTACTTGAAAGGCAAAAGTGAGAAGTGCATCTCCGGTTAATATCGCTATAGCTTCACCAAATTTTTTGTGACAGCTAGGCTGGCCACGTCTAAAGTCATCATTATCTATTGCTGGAAGGTCATCATGTACCAAAGAGTAAGAGTGTATCAACTCTATAGCTGTTGCAGCTTGGACAGCTGACTCTAGGCTTACTCCAAATAGCTGAGCAGACATCACTGTTAAAAAAGGTCTGAGACGCTTACCTTTTGATAATGTTGCATACCTCATTGCTTCAAATAGACTTTGTTCTGCTGTTCCCTCAGGCGTTGGCAGGATCTCAGCCATTTTGTAATAGACCAATTCGCCTATTTCATTCAGTTCAGACTCAAGTTTGGAAAACATATGGATTAAGAAATTTTATATCACGAATCAACTCTACACTAAACGAATTCGATTCACAACGACTTAAAGTGCTGTTTTAAGATTTTATATGCTACTCAATACCTTACCGCCTAAAGTAGAATTAGAGATTTTGCTAATATCTTCAAGAGGGACTATGTTGCCGTTGACTTCGAACTTCTGCTTTCCTTCCTGAGATACTATTCCGCTTACTCTGCCGCTGCCATAAGTTTTAACAGCTGCTATGTTGCCGTCCACAGTTTCTGCATTGATAGAGAAGCTGTATATGCCATCAGGCAGATTTTCTGGCTTCTTCCACATAAATGCACCAGCGCCTTGTTTTGCTTTCAAAGGTTCGGAGTGTACAACATTGTTAGAAGAATCTCTAATCTGCATAGTTGCGCTTGACGTTGGATCCATTATTTCGTATCTAAACTCTCCTATATTGTTCTCAACCAAAACGGTGTTACTAGGGTAGGAGACAATCTTATCTATATAGCTCATGTAACTCGCATTCTGACCCATCGCAAAATAATTTTTGATGTCTTCTAGATGTCTGTTTGTTTCTAAGCTTTGCTCTACTTCATTAATAGAGAAAATCTGCTGAGTCATCTGGGTCGTATCCATAGGCGAGAGAGGGTCTTGATTCTTAAGCTGTGCGGTTAACAGAGAGAAAAACTCGCTTTTTTGTCTCTTCACCCTATCAGCTGTTGTTTCTTGTCCTTTAAATTGCAGCTTATTTTTTTCAGCTAATGTAATATCTTCTATAGAGCTTGTTAGTAGTCTTGCCTGTTCCATATCAAATCACCAAATTTATGTTAGTACCGTCTGTAAGAGAGATTTCGCCTGTATACTTTGATTCTATGTTTTCATCTTCTTCGTAAGCAAAGCCCATCTGGGTATTTTTATTATCCTGATCCATTGAGCTTGTGTTATTTTGATTTTTGTCATGCATATATAGCTCAAGCGAAAAAGGTGAGTCTGCACCTAATTTAGATGAGAGTGCAGCTTCGATCTCACTTTTCATTGTGTGTAATAAATTAAAAGCCTCTTTGGATTCCACTGCTATAGACACGTTTGTACGCTCAGATGACTTAGCTTGTACTCCTTCGATCTTTGTATCAAGGTTTTCAAACTTAATTTCTATGCGTCCCAGCTCCTTAGGTTTTAAAATGAACTTGAGCACTTTTTTATCTTCGATCACTGATTTGGATAGATTGAATTTTATATTTTCCAATACCTCGGATTCTTGTGCAGGTGTCTTAATTAGAGTTTCTTTTTTCAAATCAATAGTTTCAAAAGTAACTTCTTGTACTTTATTCGGAGAGGTAGTATCAAATTTTACTTCAGATACTCCAACCTCAGCCTGTTCTGTAGCATGAGCGTCATAGTTATAAAATTCTTCTCTTACACCCAAGCCTGTAAAAAAATCTGCTTGCTGTGACAGAGTATTTTTTATAGTGGTATCTGCGTCTATGGCGGTTTGCTGAAATTGCTGTAATTTCACTGGTGTAGTGCTTTGTACTTGATCATGCGGTACTGTTGAATGAATAACTGCTGACTCTGAGTTTATTATATTGTGCTCAAAGTGATTGTCTTCTCTTTCTCCATTTAAATTATCTGGATTAGCAGCGTGCTCCATAATCATGAGGCCTTCTTGATATGGTATTAGAATGTTAGTGTTTTCTATTGTCTGAGTTATAATAAGTTTTTCTGTAATGCTATTTTCTCCTTCGGGAGTGGTCATCATCTTTTCTGTGATGTCACTTTCTGTTTCAGGAGTGGTCATCATTTTTTCTGTAATGTCACTTTCTATGTCGGGAGTTATAATAATGTTTTCTGTAATGCCACTTTCTATTAGGTTAGTACTTTGTTCTTGGATATTATAAAGTGGCATCGACATTACAGATGTTGCCTGGTTTACATTTGGTTCTATATGCAAAGTAATAGAGCTCAAGCTTACTGTATCAGCTGCTTTCGTAGTATTTGAGCCAGAAATTTGGGTAATAGTAGAATTATAATAGCTGGTGTGCGAGTACTCTGACCTATCATCTGTGACAGGTGATAAAGCATCTATGATATTACGTTCTTGAGCTTCTTCTTGTAATTCACCTGCTTTATATATTTTGCAAAATTCAGATGAGCTTAACTCTGTATAAGGTGCATCGAATGTCAGTGATGTTGCAATATTGATGATGTGCTGGCTATCTGTTTTGCTATCATCATATTGCATTAAGTCAACACCTTCTTGCGCTGTATTCTCTAGCATAGACGCAAATAACATAGGTGTAGTTACATCGCCATCTTCCACAAAAGGCCCAATCACATTCATTGACATAACGGATTTAGAGCTGTATTCGCCGAAGCTAAAAAGTCCTTGCATGCTTTGCTTAATATCCATGGCTATATTTTAAGTATTAGTTATTATACTAAGCAACTCTTATGCCAAAAACAGAATTATGAATTTATTATTTGGTATTGATTTTAGTATTCATGCCCCTATAGTCGACTTATATTAGAATAGCTTATTAAAGGTTGTAATATTTTCTTAGTATGCATGTTTTTCCTGTAATATTGTGTGGTGGTCAAGGTACCAGGCTATGGCCCGTCTCGAGGGAGGACATGCCTAAGCAGCTTATCACTTTTTTTGATAACAAAAGCCTTCTTCAATCATCTGTATTGCGCATCAAAGACCTGCCAAATCTTGGTGATACAATTATCTCAACCAATGTTAAGCAACGATTCTTGATTGAAGAGCAGTTATCTGAGATTGCTGCACAAAATATAGAGATTATACTAGAGCCATCTGCAAAAAGCACTGCAGCACCAATTACACTTGCTGCAATGAGTGCGCTAGAGCAAAATAATGATGCGGTACTGCTTGTGCTTTCCTCAGATAACGAAATTAAAAATGAAGATGCATTTAAAGAGATTGTGATGACTGCTACTGATCTTGCTTTTGATGCTAAGAAATTTGTATTATTTGGTTCTGATCCTTCATATGCTGAGTCAGGCTATGGATATATAAAGTTTGGAGATTTGATTTTAGAGGGTGAGAATAAAGTAGGTATTCATAAAATAGAAAAATTTATAGAAAAGCCATCTACTCTGGAAGCAGAGACATTGATTCAAGATGGTTATAAATGGAACTCCGGTATATTTGTGTTGCCAGCAAAGCTATTGCTAGATGAGATGAAGAAATATGCACCAGACATTTACACACCTTGCAAAGCAGCATTTGATAAAAAGCATGTGCATGCCTCTAAAGACACAGGGTATAAAATTGTTACTTTGCCGGCTACTGAATTCAATGAGACTCGCACAGATTCAATAGATTATGCGCTAATGGAAAAAACTGAGAATGCAGCTGTGATTAGTGCATCAATAGGGTGGTCGGATGTTGGATCATGGAAGAGTATATATGACGTGGGAGCCAAAGACTGTGATGGCAATATAACGCGTGGCGATAATCTAGTTACAATTAATAATAAAAATACTTTTGTATTTTCAAGATGCAATGATCGTGTGATTGCGGCTCTTGATTTGGAGAATATATGCATTATAGACACAGATGATGCCACATTAATAACCTCTACTGAAGGTTCTCAAGATGTGAAAAAAGTAGTACAGTCTTTGCAATTCGAAGAGAAAAATCATTATCTCAAGAGTACTGTGCACACTTTCAGATGGGGGCACTATGAAGTCAAGCTTTTTGATAGGCACATACTCATTAAAAAAATGACCATCATGGTGGGTAAGACATATAAAAATCATGGTGGATTTAGAAATAAGCAGTTGTTTGTAACCGGAGGGGTTGTGCAAATCGCATTTGGAGGGTCGAAAAAAAGGCTTAGCAAAGGTGATGAGATAATCATTCCAAAAACACAAGAGTATTCAATTAAAGTTATCAGCAAAATCAAGCCAGCTCAGCTTGTGAAAATAGAGTTTTAGAGCAATTGAGCAGCATTTACAGGATCTGCTTTGTGAGAAATATGCCATGCAACTCTAGATTTTGCTTGCCAAAATCTGAGAAATCACTATTTTATTGTCCAAGAATTGATGGCGGGCGTAGCTCAGTTGGTTAGAGCGTGAGTTTGTGGTACTTGAGGCCGCGGGTTCGATTCCCGTCGCTCGCCCCATTTCTTGTTATTTTAGGTGAAAACAGTGAGTTACTGCAATCGCTAGCGCGTCAGACTCATCGGAAGAATTAAAGCTTATATTTCCATACATCATTTTTAGCATATGACAGACCTGATCTTTGTCAGCAGCTCCGGAGCCTGTGATTGTCTTTTTTATTGTTTTAGCTTGGTATTCGGATATGTCTAAATTGTTTGCAGCAAGTGCAAGAATAAGAGCGGCTCTTGCATGTGATAAATCTAAAGAAGAGCCAAAGTTTTTGTTAATATATGTGTTCTCAATTGCTCCGAAATTTGGTTTAAACTCCTCAATTACTACATTTAGATTTGTATGTAAATGTAGTAAGCGATGAGGTAATGTATGCGTTGTACTAGTTTTGATAATTCCAGATCCTACATAAATAGGGTCGTACCCAATCTTATCTACAACAGCCCAACCTGTTTTATTAAGACCAGGGTCTATGCCTATGATTCTAATCATTAGCAAGCTGCTTCATTAATTTTTCAGAAAGTTCGAAATTGCCTATTACATTTTGTACATCGTCACAATTATCAAATGCATCTAGCATTTTTAGCAATTTTTCACCATCTGTATCGCTCAACATTGTTATTGTAGTTGGTTTCCATGTGAGGGAGCAGCTTTCTGCAATACCAAATTTTTCTTCTAAAAATTGGCGCACTTCATTTAATAGTTCTGGTTCGCATATAATTTCATGATACCCGTCTTTGGAAAGACAGTCGCTTCCATTGCCCTCGATTGTTGCCTCCAAGAATGTCTCTGGAGAACCTGCATCGATTGGATATAATATTACACCTACGCGTTTGAACATAAAGCTAACGCTCCCTGTTTCACCCATCTGGCCGCCAAACTTTGTAAATGCGGATCTTACTTCTGATGCTGTCCTATTACGATTGTCAGTTAACGCTTCAACTATAAGAGCGACACCCCCTGGGCCATAGCCTTCGTATCTGATTTCATCAAAGTCCCCACCTTCTAAAGGTTTTGATGCCTTGTTTATTGCGTTTTCTATCCGATCTTTTGGTGTATTAATTATACGCGCAGCTTGTATTGCATTACGTAACCTTGGATTATGTTCTACATCTGCATTGATTTTAGCTGCTACAGTTACTTCTCGTAGCACTTTTGTAAATAGTTTTGCGCGCTTTGCATCTTGAGCCCCTTTACGATGCATGATATTTTTAAACTGTGAATGCCCTGCCATTTGATTAGATCCAAATAATATAAGTGGTATATAAATTAGCCTGAATGGCATTATTTCTCAAGAGTTATTGCAATAACTTTCTCTTTTGGTATTCTATTTTAGAATACAATTTAAGTGCTAGTTAAAAATGTCAGATATAATAAGTACGTTACGAGATTCACTATTATCTTCGAAAGCAAAGCCTTGGATAAAAGAAGCTATGGTAGAAAATGGGGAGCTCACTCTTCTATCAGATAAAGCTAATATCATAAAACTATTATCATTTTTGAAGACTGATAAAAAATGCGAGTTTCATATGTTGATTAGTATCTGCGGGGCAGACTACCCAGAGCGTGCAGATAGATTAGAGGTTGTTTATCAACTTTTAAGTCTGACTCTCAATCAGCGTATTAGGATAAAGGTTCGCTTAGAAGAGCCAGCTTTTATTGATTCGGCAACTGATGTATTTGCATGTGCAAACTGGTATGAGCGAGAAGTTTATGATATGTACGGCGTGCTTTTTAAAAATCATCCTGACTTGCGCAGAATCTTAACTGATTATGGTTTCGAAGGGTATCCACTCCGTAAAGATTTTCCATTAACAGGTGATCTGGAAGTAACATACGATTTTGAGAGCGGCAAAGTGAAGTATAGGCCTGTATCTCTAGCTCAGGAGTTCCGTAGATTTGACTTCTCAACGCCATGGGGTGGTTATGAGGATGTGTTGCCAGGTGACGAAAAAGTAGAAAAGAATTCATAAGTATGCTGCAAAAGACTTTAGATTTTGTTAATTCATCTTCATATTCAAGCCTGCTTAGGCTAAATAGACCAATACCTATATTGCTTGTATTATTTCCAGCTTTGTGGTCACTCACTCTTGCCGTCCAGAGTGTAGAAGAATGGTTTTTATATGCAATTATTATGATAATAGGGGCTATATCTATACGTGGCGCAGGATGTGTAATTAATGATATTTGGGATAGAAAGCTTGATGCAACAGTTGCAAGAACAAAAGAAAGACCAATAGCTTCAGGGAAAATTTCTGTACCTGCTGCAGCCATTGTCTTTATAACGCTGGGATTAGTAGGCTTTGTGCTACTTCTATTTTTGAATAGAATGGCTATAATGACGGCTCTGATCTTTATACCTCTCATAATGCTATATCCTTTAGCAAAGCGGTTTACCAATTTCCCACAAGTTTTCTTAGGAATTACGTATAACGCTGGCGCTCTTATTGCTTGGTTTGCCGTAGATCCGCGCATCACATATCCGCCTTTCTTAGTGTATATAGCGGCTGCATTGTGGACTATTGGATACGATACGATATATGGGCATCAAGATAAAATTGATGATGCAAAAGCTGGTATGAGATCTACATCTTTATACTTTGGAGAGCGAACCAAGGATGTGGTGTGGGCTATATATCGATTTATAGGTATATTGCTTTTGCTTGTTGGTCTACAGTGCCATATGGGCCTGGTATATTATATATCTGTTGCAGGAGCTATGTATCATTTTTACTGGCAGTCTGGTACTGTAAATTTAGACGATCCAGCAGATTGTGCTGCTAAATTTAATTCAAATTGGGTTGTAGGTCTTATTATTTTAGTTGGAATGATTTTAGGCAAAGTTTTACCATTTTAAAGAGCGACTGACTGCAGGTTGTTTGTTTGTAATATAGTATTTCTTTGCGATCTTATGCCTAAGATTCTGTAAAACAGACTGCTTTCTAGTTGTATTGAACGCTTTAGAATAATATCAATTGTTTTGCGGCGCTTGGTTTAGCTGCAGCGTCACAACCTCAGGAGCTTGCCTCTGCAACGATATTCGTGAGATCCATGCTCTTTTTATACCGACTTAGCTAGATATATTAATACAGCAAATAAAAAACGCGCTTTTGATATAAAAACGCGTTTTAAAAATATTGTATAGTGTCAGAGACTACTTTTGGTTATTAGCTACTCTATCTAATGCTTCAGACATTCTTTTGTTGCAAATATCAACGATTTCTTGTGCTGCGCTCGATGCCATTTTTGCGGCTTCTTGAGCGTGCCCAAAATAGTTTTGCATAACAAAAGACAACATGTCTGCGCTTCTGCTGTGCGCTTCTTGTAGGTTGTTGCAAGATGCTGCATCTTTAGAGCATTCGTACATAGACTGAGCATTCTTTTGGAAAACTTCCATAGATCTTCTCGCCGTTTCTCTCATGCACTGCATAGCAACTTGATTAGCTGCTGTCATAGCAGCAACATTTTTGCTCATTTCATCGCGCACGTTGTCTTGTTCCATAAAGTTAGGAAACACAGAGCTTGCGTTTTCGAAAGGATTGAAAGCATTTTTCTTTGCTTGAGAATTATTTTGAGATGCCATTTGAGATATACTCCATGAAAATATTGATTTAATTAATGCTAACATATTTTTTGTGCAATGCAATAAAAACATATTAAGTGGTTCAAATTAATAAAATATTAACATTGTTGAGGTATGTTGAAAGTATGTTATTACATTTTGGAGGCTCCTATGACTACTGTATTGGCCAGTGTAGATGAAATGCTGATAGAGGTTGTGAAATCTATAGTTCTGCATCACAAATATTCTCAGCTTCCTCTAATGAAAGATCTGCTTGATCGTGGTGCTGACCCACACGTAGTGCTTCATAAAACATCTGCATATCAATTTGTGTTGCAGCGCAATAAAGACGGTGAATTTGCGGCATTATTAGACGAGTTTGAGGATCATTTAGAAAGTGGTCACTCCAGAGAAGGTGATAGCACATACGAGGGTCTAGTGGTTCGCAGATAATTGGTTTTGCATTTCATTTCCTTTTGTTTTGAGTATCGGCATTTGACTTTGGGTGCGATAATAAATAATATGTCAGCATCATTTTAATTGTTTGTGCTGAATAATATGTCACTGATTAATCTAAATATCAAAGAAGCATTAAATATGCTGAAGAAAAAAGAAATATCTGCCTCAGAGCTGGTTGAAGCTCATATACAAAGATCTACTGAGTGCAGTAATCTAAATGCATACACTGTTTTTACAGACGACCTTGCAAGACAATCAGCGCAGGCAGCGGACGAGAGATATAAGAAAGGAGAGTCTCTGCCATTAGATGGTATACCAATTGGTATAAAAGATTTATATTGCACAAAAGGTTATGAAAGTGCCTCATGCTCTAAGATTTTAGCTGGATTTAAACCAGAGTATGAATCGACAGTTACAACAAAATTGTTTGCAAGTGGCGGTATTATGATTGGCAAAACTAATATGGATGAATTTGCTATGGGGTCTGCAAACTTAACCAGTGCTAAGGGGCCTGTTATTAGTCCATGGAGGCGTAAATCTGATAATAAAGATATAGTTCCAGGTGGTTCTTCAGGAGGCTCTTCAGCATCTGTGGCTGCAAAAATGTGTATGGCATCACTTGGTTCTGATACAGGTGGTTCAATTAGACAGCCTGCTGCCTTTACTGGTATTGTAGGCGTAAAACCAACATACGGTAGATGCTCTAGATTTGGTATGATAGCATTTTCAAGCTCTTTAGATCAAGCTGGCTGTTTTGCTCGTACTGTAGAAGATAGTGCATTAGTGTTGCAACACATTTCTGGATATGATCCAAAAGATGCTACATCATTCAATTCAGAAGTGCCCGATTATGCAAAGGACATGAGGCTTGGTGTGAAAGGTTTAAGAATTGGTATTCCAAAGGAGTATACGGTTGATGGTATGCCCGAAGAGATAAGTAAAATGTGGAAAGAGGGTGCTAAATGGTTGCAAGATCAGGGTGCAGAAATTGTTGAAATATCTTTGCCCCATACTAAATATGCGCTTCCAACATATTATATTATCGCTCCTGCTGAGGCTTCCTCTAACTTGTCTCGATATGACGGGGTCAAATATGGCAATAGGGTAACCCCACATGGTTCTGGTATTAATGAGCTGTATGAAGCAACCCGTAGCGCTGGATTTGGTGACGAAGTGAAGCGCCGTATTATGATAGGTACATACGTACTTTCGGCTGGGTATTATGATGCATATTATAATAAAGCGCAAAAAGTACGTAGATTAGTAGCTCAAGATTTTGATAATGCATTTAATAAAGTGGATGTGATATTAACGCCAACAGCCCCATCTGAAGCTTTTGCGATTGGGGAAAACACTGGAGATCCTGTGAAAATGTACCTAAACGACGTGTTTACAGTGCCTGCAAGTCTTGCAGGTGTTCCTGGCATATCAGTACCCACAGGTCTTACACAGAATGGTTTGCCATTGGGATTGCAAATCATTGCAAATAAATTTGAAGAAGTGTTGATGTTTAGAGTGGCTGCTGCTTTAGAGAGTGCCTCTGGTTTTAAGGGCTTGTAAAATAGATGTTTTAATGCTTTACTCCTTGTTGATATTGTATGCAAGAGGGGTGTGTGTTGCAGACTGAATCTAAGCAAGATTATAGGATAGAGACAGATACATTTGGCGAAATTAAGGTTCCAAGTGATAAGTACTGGGGCGCTCAGACACAGAGGTCTTTACAGAATTTTAAAATTGGTTCGGAAAAAATGCCAAAGCCGTTGATAAGGGCTATGGCTATAATTAAGAAGGCAGCTGCAATTGTGAATCATAAAAAAGGCGTTTTGGAAGCGTCTGTGAAAGATGTCATTGTGCGTGCAGCAGATAAGCTGATAAACGGGGAGTATTCAGATAACTTTCCGCTGGTTGTATGGCAGACAGGGTCTGGTACTCAGACAAATATGAATGTGAATGAGGTGATCTCCAACATATGTATAGATATGTTAGGCGGTGTGGTAGGCTCTAAAAAGCCAATACATCCAAATGATCATGTGAACATGGGCCAGTCATCGAACGATACCTTTCCAACTGCCATGCATGTTGCAGCTGTTTCTGAGATCAATGCTAAATTAATTCCATCTTTGAAGCATCTGCAAAAAGCTTTATTTGACAAAGAGCAGGAGTTTGCAAATATCATAAAAATTGGTCGTACTCATACGCAGGACGCAACGCCTATGACTTTGGGTCAGGAGTTTTCTGGTTATGCAGCGCAGCTAGAGTTAGGGCTCGCAAGAGTAGCATCCGCAATGCCAAGACTTTCATTGCTTGCGCAAGGAGGCACCGCTGTTGGCACGGGTATCAATAGTTATAAAGCGTTTGGCGGTGAGATTGCGAATGAAATCTCTAAGCAAACAGGTTATCAGTTTAAGACTGCGCCTAATAAATTTGAGGCATTAGCATCTAATGATGCGATCGTTGAGGCAAGTGGTGTCCTTAACACGCTTGCTGTAAGCCTTATGAAAATAGCAAACGATATAAGATTGCTAGGGTCTGGACCTAGAAGCGGTTTAGGCGAGCTTTTGCTGCCGGAGAATGAGCCAGGTTCATCTATCATGCCTGGCAAGGTTAACCCGACTCAGTGCGAGGCACTCACGATGGTTTGTGCCCAGGTGATGGGGAATCATGTTGCTATTACTGTTGGAGGCTCTAATGGGCATTTTGAGCTCAATGTATTTAAGCCTGTAATGATATATAATTTGCTGCAATCTCTAGAGTTGTTGGCGGATGCAGCTGTGAGCTTTACAGACAATTGTGTAGTTGGAATCCAGGCAAATAAGCAAAGAATAAAAAAACTTATGGAAGACTCTCTGATGCTAGTTACTGGGCTCAACAAGCATATAGGCTATGATAATGCCGCAAAAATCGCGAAAAATGCCCATAA
>JAJTIA010000017.1 GCA_021299995.1 Candidatus Jidaibacter sp.
AGATATCTCTCATATTATAACTCAATACTTAGACTCAAGATCATTATCGAGCCTTGCCATAGCTACATCTCTTGGAAGCGCAAAATATTTAGAGCGAATGGAAAAAGAGCAAGAAGGTAAAGCTGCGCAAGAACGTTAAACTATAAATCTATTAAAAGGAATTTGTGTTGGTGCATAGGCGCTGCAATATCTTCTGTGACATACAATTATGGCTTAGAAAACAGAACACTTGCTACACCTGTTGCTTGAACTCGTGTTCGATTTCATACTACAAACATTGCGATTGATGCTACAAACATTATAGATGCAGTAACAAATATCATAGCCTGAACTGGCCATGATATTTGATTACCTGTCATCACCTTCTTATCTCGTGCGACTAGAAGAATTGCAAATAATAGTATTGGGGCTATCATGCCATTGATAATAGCAGAGAAAAACATTGCTTTAATAGGATCTATATCGGAAAAGTCAATCATCATACCTAGCACAATAGATGCACCGATGATGATGTAAAAGGACTTAGCTTGTAACCACCCCAAGTCTAATCCTTGAGACCAATTATAAGTCTCGGCAAAAGCATATGCTGCTGACCCAGCTAATGTTGGTATGGCTAAAAAACCAACAGCTATAATACCTACAGCATAAAGCAATGTAGCCATCTCTCCTGCCAAAGGCTCTAAGGCTTTCGCTACATCTGCAGATGTTTCAATATTAGTCACACCATATGCATTGAGTGTAAGAGATGTTGTAAGTATTATAAAAAACATCACAATATTCGCAAACAATGTACCAAATGATACATCTAATATTCTATCTCTGATCTCAATAGGTTTAACCTTATTGTTAACCAACATTTTTCTCTTGATATTACGTCCTTCTTCCACCTCATGTGAAGCTTGCCAAAAAAATAAATAGGGGCTGATAGTTGTACCTAACAATGCTAAAAACATTGCAATTTCTCCTTCTGTTCTAGGTATGCTTACCGAAAAAGTACTGTGCATAATCAAATCCCAATCTGGATCCACGATAAATGCTGTAATCACATATGAAAATAATAAAAGCACCAACCATTTCAAGAAATTTGCTATCTGCTGATATCGAAACTTTATTATACTGAAAAATATCACAACGCCAAAAATTGCTACAAAAAAATGTGAGCTAATACCAGTTAGCAGCTGAGCAGCATCCGCAATCCCTGCCAAATCTGCTCCTATATTGATAAAATTTGCAATAAATAACAATGCGCATATCCCAATCATGATAAAACGTGGCATCTTTTGAGACATAGCACCGGCTAACCCCTTCCCTGTCACCATCCCGATTTTTGCACACACACATTGTACCACTGCAACAAAGGGCCATATAGCCCATACAACCCACAAGAACATATCCCCAAATTTTGCGCCAGCTATTGAGAATGTTGCAACGCCAGATGGATCATCATCTGCTGCCCCTGTAACAAATCCAGGGCCCACGATACTAAAGAACCTCTTTAATTTGTTAGAACCTCGATATCTCTTTGCAACCTTATCTACCACCGAAAACATTTATTCATTTCTCATATTATAATCATTGCTGAATTCTACAAACTCCTTAACTAAGTTGATAGTCACAGGCTTTTTGAGACGCATTGAATATCTATTTATATCATCAACAACAGTCTTTATAGACGCATAACTACGATCTATTATTTTCGATATATAATTTATCACTTCTTGTCCTAAAAGAATCTGATATTCCGAGAAATATTTTGCAAGCAAAATCTGAATCAACATATCATCTGGACTTTTTATTACAGTTTTAAAAGTGGCATTCATTCTAGATTGCAGATCTTGCAAACAATATTTAGGCATGCATTTAGATGTCATAAGCAATGCAATAGAATTTTGTCCACATATATTTATTAAATGAAACAACCATTGATCGTGAGTTAATGCATCAATATCTTCAACTATAATTGCTGTGCCATCCAAGGAATCTAATGATGAACCGTGACTAAGAAAAACAGCATTATGCTTGCTACCCCATATCTTAGCAAGAGTTGATTTACCTGAGAACTCTTCCCCTATTAGAAGCATCCTATTGTTAGGCCAAAGATTTACTGAGTCTATAGCATTATATGCATCCAGATTACACAAACTAATAGTAAAATCTCTTGGGCTCTCTCTGTTAAAAGAGTCTAAAAAGGGCAATAATTGCTGTACAAGTTCCATCTGCCTATATGTGCTTCACTCTCACTTTTAAAATCTGATTGTTTTGCCTCTTCATCAGCCTTAAAGAATAATTACCCCATACAAATTCCTCTCCGACCTCTGGTACTTGTTGCGCTATATGAAATAATAAACCACCAATTGTTGTAATATCACCACCTATTATATTCCAATCCATCTCACGATTTATATCACGCAAGCTAGTTTCGCCAGATACTATAATCGCACCTGTTTTACTTACTTTAATGATGGATGCACTATTTTTATCATGCTCATCATCTATCTGACCTACAACTTCTTCCAATATATCCTCGAGCGTTACCAAGCCTTGCAGCTCTCCATATTCATCAACAATCAAGGCGAAATGGTAATGTTTATCTCTAAAGTTTTTCAGCTGAGTTTTAAGACTTGTAGAATCTGGTATAAACCAAGGCTCTCTGACAATAGATTTTATGTCTTCTTTTGTAACGTTCAGCCCTCCATGTTTAAAAAATAGATGATTTAAATCTCTAATATGAACAACTCCTATTATGTGATCTATATCACCTTCCCATATAGGAATCCTAGAATATTGAGATGAAACAAAAAGCTCTATTATATCATCAATAGGCTGATCCATACATATGCTATACATGTTGTTTTTATGGACCATTATTTCATCCACATCCATATCCTGTAGATCGATTATAGCACCCATCATGTACTTTATATCCGTCCTCACTTCACCTTCTTTATGGTGCATGTCGATTGTACTACGTATAGATTCCAACGCACTTATGTCAAAGCCACGCCTATGAGAAATGCGTAATAACTCTAGAGTCTTGTTTATATACTTATCTACAACATACATTATAGGATTCATTATCTTAATGAGCTGCGTAAATGTCCAAGCTAGATTTAACGCTACAAACTCAGCGTTACGCACAGCATATGTTTTAGGCAGAATATCTGAGTATATTACAATCAAAAAGGTCATAACAGCTGTTGCAATAAAAATTGCTATACCACCATCTCCAAAAAACTGTATTGCAAGATCCGTTGCCAATGCAGAGGATGCAATGTTCACTACGTTGTTACACAATAAAATTGTACCTATAAAACGCTCTTTATTTTCCCGCAGAGCCTCTAATGTTAACGCCTTTTTATCTCCATCGTTACATAACTTGCGTATTGCAACAGGAGATACACTAAGCACAGCTGCCTCAACCAAGGCAAAAACACCTGATAAGGCAACTAATGCTATAATTATTATAGAGGTCACAATCATATCTACATTTATCCTAAAATTATATTTATGAGTATATAGGAAAAGCCCTACATAGCTCATTCACCCTTTCAAGAGCTATTTTTTCTACAGCCATGTTGTTCTCTGCACCATTTTTCTTTAATCCATCTAATACATCCGCTATCAAATTGCCAACAGTTGCAAACTCTTTTTGCTTGAACCCTCTGGATGTTGCAGCTGGCGAACCCAGCCTAATTCCAGATGTTATAAATGGTTTTTCGGTATCAAAAGGAATAGAGTTTTTGTTACATGTAAGCCCTGCTCTTTCAAGCGCTTTGCAAGCCGCTGCACCCGTTAAACCTTGTGTACGCAAATCTACCAACAACAGATGGCAGTCTGTACCACCCGTAAATATAGTATATCCTCTCGATACTAATGTATCCGCCATTGTTTTAGCATTCAGGATCACGTGCTTGATATAATCCTTATACTCCGGTGACAATGCCTCTTTAAATGCCACAGCTTTTGCAGCGATTACATGCATTAAAGGGCCACCTTGCAACCCTGGAAATACAGCAGAATTAATCTTTTTGGCAATTTCTTCATCGTTTGTAAGTACTACCCCACCCCTTGGACCACGCAATGTTTTATGAGTTGTAGATGTGATAACGTGTGCTAACTCTACTGGAGATGGAAACTCACCACCTGCAACAAGGCCTGAAAAATGTGCCATATCCACCATTAAGTAAGCGCCCACTAAATCCGCAATTCTTCTAAATTCTGCAAAATCAATGCGTCTTGGATATGCAGACCCACCGGCAATTATCATCTTAGGCTTTACCTCTATAGCTATGCGCTCGACCTCTTTCATATCGATGTATCCCGTTTCTGGGCTCACTGTATAGAAATGAGACTCGAACCATTTGCCAGACATATTGACTTTAGAACCATGTGTGAGGTGCCCACCACCATCTAATGACATACCAAGCACTTTATCATGTGGATTCAAGAGAGCTAAAAACACAGCTTGATTTGCCTGAGAACCAGAATGAGGTTGAACATTTGCAAACTTGACAGAAAACAGTTCTTTTACACGCTCTATTGCAAGATTTTCTGCGATATCTACAAACTCACAACCGCAATAGTACCTTTTGCCTGGATATCCTTCAGCATACTTGTTTGTAAGAATTGATCCTTGGACCTCAAGCACTGCTTTACTCACAATATTTTCAGATGCAATAAGTTCTATTGAGTTTTGCTGTCTAGAGAACTCTTGTTCTATAACATGCTGTATATCAGGATCAGTATTTTTCAATGTACTGCTGTAAAACTCTTCTTTATTAGTTTGCATATTGACCTCATTAATTTTCTTCACTCTTCTTTCGTGTCTACCACCTTCAAAATCTGTAGATAAGAATGTATCTATCATTTTTATTACATCTTCAAACCCATTAGTTCTTGCACCAAGCACTAGGACATTTGCATTATTATGCGCTCTTGAAAGCTTTGCATCAAAATGATCTCTGCATAATGCAGCCCTTATGTGAGGATACCTATTTGCAGCAATCGAGACGCCTATACCAGTGCCGCATATAAGTATACCATAGTCCCCTGTGTTATCACCCAGATATTCTGCTACTTTCTTAGCATATTCAGGATAATCCACCGATTCTGAGCTATAAGTACCTAGATCAACTATTTCATATGAGCGAAAATGCTCTAATATACTATTCTTCAGTTCGAAGCCGGCATGGTCTGCTGCAATGCAGATTTTTTTCATTATGAAAGCGCTCTCCTTAAATTGCATTTAGTACAAGACTCTAAATTATATCTATCAGTACTTCAACAGCAATATAAAAATCTATTAGAAGCATTCTATATAAGCGCTTCTTTTCTTGACTAAACACAATAATATGATAGTTATATGTATCCTTTTTATAGGGCCGAGTAGCAAAGTGGTAATGCCGCGGACTGCAAATCCGCTATTCGCTGGTTCGATTCCGGCCTCGGCCTCCAAGCACGTTTTCTCATATACACATCATATAATTAGTAAAGCCATATCACATTATAACGCTTTAGCTAAACATACTCATAAATTTCAAAAACTTTTCGCTTGCAATACACTCGAACTCAAGGATGCAAGGCACTTCATATGGATGAATCTCTTCTAACTTCTCCTTACATTCCTGCATTTTTTGCTTCAAGACCTTTATAATCATCACAACTTCTTGGCTACTTTCCAACTTATTATCCCACATATAAACAGAACACATTCCATCAATAATATTGACACATGCAGCAAATCCGCCTTCAACCAAACTCTTGGATGCCTCTAACGCTGCATCTTTGTATGGAAACGTTGTATATATTATACCAGCGTTACTCATTTGCGCTTATTAAGTGGGACATACTCACGTGGCGTGCTGCCAGTGTATAATTGTCTAGGACGCCCAATTTTCTGCCTTGGATCTTCTATCATCTCCTTCCACTGCGCAACCCAACCAGCAGTTCTACCTATCGCAAACATCACAGTAAACATAGGCGTAGGAATTCCAAGCGCGCGGTAGATAATGCCCGAGTAAAAGTCTACATTAGGATAAAGCTTTTTCTCAATGAAATATGGATCCTTAAGCGCTATTGATTCCAACTCAATGGCGATCTCTAGCAAAGGATCGTTCTTCACATGCATCTTTTTCAGTACATCATGAGATGCTTTTTTAAGAACTGATGCTCTAGGATCATAGTTTTTATAAACCCTATGACCAAAGCCCATCAACCTAAATGGATCGTTCTTTTCTTTCGCTTTGTTGACGTATAAACCTATTCTCTCAGGTGTACCGATTTCACGCAACATGTTTAAAACAGCCTCATTTGCACCACCATGCGCAGGCCCCCAAAGCGATGCCACGCCTGCCCCTATTACAGCGTACGGGTTTGCACCAGATGAGCCAGCTAGCCTTACTGTAGATGTAGATGCATTCTGCTCATGATCCGCATGCAATATAAGAAGCTTGTTTATTGCAGATGCGAACACTGGATCAACATGATACTCCTCAGACGGAGTAGCAAACATCATCTTCAAGAAATTTGATGAATAATCTAGAGAATTATCTGGGTAAACAAAAGGCTGACCAATAGAATATTTATAGCTCATTGCGGCAAGTGTAGAGACTTTTGCAATCAATTTTATAGCAGCAGTTTCTCGCTGACTTTTATCCCTAATATCTAAACTATCGTGATAAAAGGCTGATAGCGAGCTAATTGCACCAACCATAACAGCCATAGGGTGAGCAGAACGCGGAAACCCTCTATACAAGAATTGTAACTGCTCATGCACCATCGTGTGACGCTTTACAGACGCTACAAACTCCTCTTTTTGGCTCGCATTTGGCAAATCACCATATAAAAGCAAATAACATACTTCCATAAAATCACTTTTCTCAGCAAGATCAGCAATAGCATACCCTCTATGCAGCAAAACGCCTTCATCACCATCAATATATGTAATAGATGAATCACACGAAGCAGTAGACATAAAGCCTGGATCATATGTGAAATATCCAGTTTCCCCATAAAGCTTGGTCACATCAATAACACTAGGACCCATAGCCCCATCAATTATTGGCAACTCTACTGTCTTTTTATCTGGAAATGTGAGTTTGACAGATGGAGTAATGAGCTCTTTTTGCTTCTTTTGAACAGGCTCTGCAGACTTTGCAGACTTTTTATTGGCTCGATTAAATAATTGCATAATATAGAAAAAATGTTACACCTATACTTAACACTTATATTGCATCGCAGCATATTTCAAGAGATTTTTACCATATTATGACATCTAAAGAACCACAACTTAGAAAAAAACTTTTATACCGCGCAATACATAGGGGATGCAAAGAAACAGATATTATTATAGGGAAGTTTGCTGAGAGCGAGATTGAACATCTAAACTCGGCCCAATTGCAAGACCTTGAAAAATTGCTAGAGATTGATGATGGAACAATATATAACTGGGCTACAGAAAAAGTCGAAATCGATGCAGAATTCGACACACCTTTATGGAACAATATAAAAACATTTTGGCAACAGAAACATGGTCAAGAATAGCCCTAAAATATATATTATATGCGGCGAAGCATCTGGTGACTTCATAGCGAGCAGATTGATAAAAGAGCTCAAACTGAGAGTTACGGATATTCAAGTCAAAGGGATTGGTGGAGACTTGTCAAAAGAAGAAGGATTAATCTCATTATTCGACTATAAAGATTTGGCGATTATGGGGCTTTTTGAAGTATTGCCAAAGATACCAAAAATTTTATTCATACTTAAAAAAACAATAAAAGACATATTACAATTCAAGCCAGACCTTATAATCACTGTAGACTCACCTGGGTTCAACTTCAGAATAGTACAAAAGCTAAGGAAATTAGGTGTCAAAACCCCTATGATTCATTATGTAGCTCCAACGGTCTGGGCGTATAATCCGGATAGAGCGACCTTGGTTTCTAAATTATACGATCATCTTTTGTTGATTTTACCTTTCGAAAAACCCTATTTCGATGCAGTGAAGTTGGATTCTACCTTTGTTGGGCATCCAAGCATAGAAAAATTGGAGACCGAGAGCTGTATAGAATGCATTTCTAAGAACGAAAAATGGCTGGTTGTAATGCCCGGCAGTAGATTGCAAGAAATAGCACAAATGAAAACAATATTTATAGATACAATACATAGGCTACAAGCTAAATATAAAGATGATTTACGAATCTTTATCGCAACATTACCCCACCTGGCAGAATCACTACAAACACTATTTGGCGATACAGCAACTGTAGTATCAGATGCAGCAGAAAAAGAGAGGGTGTTTTATAATGCAGATGTGGCACTTGTAAAATCTGGCACATCATCTGTTGAAATGATGTTTTATGATATCCCCTGTGTCGTACTATACAAAACTTCTTGGCTTACATATCAAATCATGCGTTATAAAGTCAAGGTTCCGTTCATTAGCATATGCAACTTAGTGCTTAATAAGATGGTAATGCCAGAATTCATACAAAATGACTGCAAACCCAGCGATATAGCAATTTCTATAAGCAACTTACTATCCACCAAAAAAGCCAAAGAGATAAAAAATTACTACGCACAGTGCAAACAAGCGTTAGCTGTTGATGGAAAGTTACCATCTCAAATTGCTGCAGATGTTATAATGAAATATTTGGCTTAGCTATAATCTCTGTTACCACTCGATCACCTAGCCACAAATCGTTGCACACTCTGAATCTTTATCAAACACCTCGAGCTGCAAGGTTATATGGCAAATCCCACATGATTCATTAATTGCCTTCTCAATTTTCTTTATGAGATCGTATCTAAACTCTTTTGCACTATGTACCACAACATGTGCAGAAAGTGCTATTTCAGTAGTGCTCATAGGCCAAATATGCAGATCATGAAACTCTTTTACTTCAGTATGAGATAGTATCAATGATTCTAGCTTATTTAAATCGACTGATGCAGGCGCTGCAAGCATTACAAGATTAAGAGATTCTTTGAACAAACTCCACGAACTTAATAAGATTACTACAGCGATACCTAAGCTTAGCAATGGATCGATCCACGAGATGCCTGTATATATCATCACAAGCGCCCCAAATATAACGCCCAGCGATATAAGCGCATCCAAAACCATATGCAAAAACGCACCTTTTATATTGATATCATGCTCTTTATCATGGAAAAAGAAGTACGCTGTAAGCCCATTAATAAATACACCAATAGCTGCAACTATAATCACTGTGGTTGTTGCAACCTCGTTAACCTCTTCAAAACGCATTATCGCATCCCAAGATATCCCACCAACTGCAGCAAATAGCAGTATTGCATTGAGAAATGCAGCAATCACAGATGCTTTTTTATATCCATAGGTAAATCTTTTAGGCGCCTTTTTATGTGCAAATGAAAACCCCGCCCATGCTATCAATAAACCCAACACATCACTTGCATTATGTGCTGCATCTGCAATCAATGATAAAGAATTAGACTGAATGCCATAAAAAACCTCAGCTAGTATAAATGCAACATTTAGCAAAATTCCGTATACGAATCGATTATTAATCACATGATTGTGTTGATGCCCCATATCCCAAAATATTTTGATTATATCTATATGGCAGTAATATATATGCTGTTATATTTTTATACAAGAATTCTATGCACTTGGTATTTTGAAGAAACTGTGCTATAAAGCATTTATGAAATTTTCAGGATATTTAATATGAGTAATCCAACCTTTGAAAGAATTGAATCAGATTTAATAGGTAACGACATTGTGTTGTATATGAAAGGCACAAAAGACATGCCAATGTGCGGATTTTCTGGTGCAGTTGTTATGATCCTAACCAAGCTAGGTGTAGAATTCAAAGACATCAATATTTTAGAAGATGAAGAGCTGAGACAAGGAATCAAAGAGTATACAAACTGGCCTACTATACCGCAACTATATGTTAAAAAAGAATTTATTGGCGGATGTGACATCGTAAAAGAAATGTTCTTGTCAGGAGAACTTATACAGTTATTATCGAAATATAATATAAACTTTAAAGCACAATAACTTGCTTGATTTTTTCGATATAATACTACCTATCGCAAATGTAGAAATAAATGCAGCTCTAGTGTTGATTATAGGCATTATTACTGGCATTATTACTGGCTTATTTGGTCTTGGTGGTGGATTTATAATAATTCCCTTTCTTACATTATACAATCTCCCGATAGGTGTTGCTGTTGCCGCATCAGTCAACCAGATGATTGCCGGAACACTGAGCGCTTTTATGGCCAATTATCACATGAAGAAGGTAGACCTGAAGCTTGGATACCTGATGATTATATCCGGCACATGCGGTGTAGCTTTAGGTGCATTTTCTCTTATACAGCTCAATAAATTAGAGCATGGTGATACAATACTGACTTGGTTATTCCTTATACTGCTAAGCTTTATTGCTTTTATTACAACAGTTTCTTCAATAAGACTGCTATTAAAACCAGCACACCACGATGATCACCACCACACACCTAAAATCTTCAAAGCGATGCCTATCAAGCGTCACTTTGATGCATTTGCTGGTGAAATAAGCGTTATACCAATCATTTTTATAAGCATATTAGGTGGTGTGTTCGTTATTTTACTTGGGCTTGGTGGGGGCTTTATAATCATTCCATTTTTAGTATATGTATTGCGATGTAAAAAAGATTTTTTAGGAGGCTCTTTGCAGATGCAGATCTTAGCAACAAGCATTATGTCCACAATATTTCAAGCTTTGGAAGCCCACACTGTAGACATAGTATTATCAACTCTTCTGATAATTGGAGCAGTAGTAGGTGCACGAATTGGTGTAAGCATATCGCATGCACTTTCCAATAAAACATACCAGATTATTTTATCTGTTGTATTACTCACTGTAGCTTGCACGATGTTTTATAAAAAACTTTCAGAGCCTGTAGACAAATTTCAATACACGGTAATAAACGATGTATAAGACAACCATCATTGCAGTCTTGTTGATAGCGTTCACTCACATGTCTAACGCTACTTTCTTAGATGTTTCCACATCTCCAAGCAGCATCAATATAGATGGCAAAGATGAAAACCTAGTAATTTCTGGCACTACAGATGAAAAAATAAACCTAATTATCAGAGTGCTTGGCCCTCTCAAAGATTATAAAGCACGCAGGTATCAAGAAATATGGGGTGTATGGTCTTTAACAAAACCTCAAATCATACAAAAACAAGCAACATTTTATCAAATATTTTCATCACAAAACATTTTTGCATCACTAGATATAGAAACTTTACGAACCTACATGTTTGATCCACCATATTTTATCTCAACACAATCACAAACACCTGATGGAGAGCGCATCACATATATGCTTATACAAAATTCTTTAGTCTCACCAGAAGTGCGACCTATAGAATTTTTTGGCAATCATTTTTATAGAGTAGCAATCAATATCCCAGAAGCTGCTGCAACTGGTGAATACACTATACAAGTGTTTGGTATAGACCAATCTGGGACTATAATAAGCAAAGCTGATACGTACTTTCAAATCACTCATGAGCATGAAAACAGTGCTATTAAAGCTTTTAAAAGAATGCATCCAGTACTTTATGTTGCAACTTGTATTATGATAGCAATTGTCATAGGGTTCGCGGTTGGAAGCTTGCGAAATGCTGCATAGCAGCAATAAAAAGGCTTTATACTTTCAAAAAGTTATATAAGAATATCTAGATAAGGTTTATGATTGTAATAAAAGTATAAGTATAGATTGATGAAGATATTAAGCTCTATAATAAATATGAAGTTGTGGCAAAAGGTTTTGATCGGCATGATAGCTGGTATTTGTCTAGGATACTTCTATGGAGAACAAGTTTCAGTATTAAAGCCAATTGGTCAGTTATTCATAAATATGATCAAAATGGTAGTAATACCTTTGATATTCTTCTCTATACTAAATGGGATTGCAAGCGTTAGCGATGCGCGCACATTTGGTAGAGTAGGCATGAAAGCACTAATCGCATACAGCTCGACTACTGTGTTCGCTGTGATTATAGGCCTCACATTTGCAAACGTGTTCGAACCTGGACTTGGAGTTCACATAGATCTAAGCTCTGAATTATCTGTAGAACCACACCACTCCGGCGACTTGGGTGATATATTAATGAATATAATTCCATCAAACCCTTTTAAGGCAATGTCCGATGCCAACACAATTCAAGTAGTATTTTTTGCATTTTTCACTGGCTTTGCTTTGATATTAATAGGTGATAAAGGCAACGAAGTTAGATCATTTGTAGCATCAGCGACTCAACTTGTATTCAAGATGATAGAGCTTGTAATTAAGTTAACGCCATATGGAGTATTTGCTATAATGGCTTGGGTGGTGGGGCATTACGGAATAGATGTAGTGCTATCATTAGGCAGCTTTGTACTGACCGTAACAGCCGCTCTTGCTCTACAATACGTAGTATTTGGTGTTTTAATTTTAGTATTTACTGGCCTCAACCCATTGTACTTCTATCGCAAGATGCTGGAGACACAAGCGGTTGCATTTGCCACTGTAAGCTCAAAAGCAACACTACCTATCGCAATCAAAGAGCTCATGCAAAAATTGGGAGTATCTAAACAATCTGCATCCTTTATCTTACCATTGGGCGCTTCAATGAATATGGATGGGGTTGCGATATACTTAGGTATTTGCGCGATATTTTTTGCACAGATCTTTGGTATAGACCTTTCTTTTCAGCAGTACTTAATAATTATAGTCACATCTACAATAGGCTCAATAGGAGCTGCTGGATTCCCAGGTGGATCAATGGTGATGATGGGCATGGTGTTAACATCTGTTGGTATACCTTTGGAAGGTGTTTCATTGATATTAGGCGTAGATAGGTTTTTAGAAATGATCCGCACATTGATCAATATCACAGGGGACTGCGCAGTAACTCTCATGGTTGATAGCTGGGAAGGCAATCTCAACAAAAGTGTTTACTACTCACAGCAAGAAGATGAAATAGAAGAATTCTAAATAAAGCACAATCATTATCAAACATCCATTAGATTACAGCGCCTGCACCCAAAACTGCCTATAAGGTTTGTACAAATAAAGATTACCGTATAGCTATTCTGCCCTCTTTTGCTAGGATACCGCACTCTATTTCCTCTGCCTTATATTTGACAAGCCTACGTATTCTTGGGATCTCAATGTTCAAAAAGTCTATCACAACAATTGAGTATGAATCTATATTATTAATTACATTTATATTCACATTAAGAATATTCACTACTTCTTCTCTATCATTAAAAACATTGATCAACACATTAACAAGAAGCAGAGATCCTGAAAGCTTATTTACTGATTTTGTAAAAGATCTGAGTACTACACCTTTATATTTGGATATATTTAACCTACGCAGCTCTTGATTAAACTCTAAAATATCCTCGCTTTTAGAACATGGTATGAAAGCCTCTTTATCCATCATAATACATGGGAGATGATACGCAGCTGAAGCAGCGTCAAAGTCGTTTTTTAAAAGTATTTCGCAAAATACTGACAAAAAGTCTTCTAAAGATTTTATAGACATATACATCTATGATGTATTAACGACCTATTAAAACTGTAGCACTTAAAACACACTATTTCAATAGCAGCGATAAACTAAAAAATTCACAAGATCTAAAAGCTTACTCTTCACTGCATTACTAGGAATATTATTCAAACAAGCCGTGCACTTCGCTGCATAGCTTGAAGCAATTTTTTTACTTTGTTCAATAGACTTGTATTTACCCATCAACTTTAACACCATCTCTATATCAGGCACATCAGATTCAAACGATGATATAACCATAGCTCTATTATCTTCGTCTGCATCTTCTAATAATTTTATAAGAGGTAATGTGATCTTTTTCTCAAGCAAGTCTCCACCTAGAACCTTGCCAAACTTAGGATTTACAGCACTATAATCTAATATATCGTCTACAATCTGATATAAAATCCCAAGATTCATACCAAACTCATACAAGCTTTGAAAGTACTGCCCTACATCTTCTTGGAGTAATGCAGAAATCGAGCAAGCTGTGGCAAAAAGATGGGCTGTCTTGCCTCGGATCAATTTTAGATATCTATCCATGTTTGTCGTAGCATCACCTAACATCTCAAGCTGCCATATTTCTGATTCTGTCAGAGCGATCGATGTTTTCGAAAGCAGATCCAGTGCCATTATATTTTTACTATCTACCATAAGCTGAAATGCATGGCTCAAAAGAAAGTCACCTAATAATATAGCTACTTTGTTGCCCCAAATATTATTTGCAGTTTTCTTACCGCGTCTGAGATCACTATTATCTATTACATCATCATGAAACAATGTCGCAGTATGTATAAGCTCTACAGCCGCTGCCATTTTCATCACATCCGTAGAATTATAAATTCCTATCATATTGGCGCATGCAATTGTGATAATAGGCCTAATCCTCTTGCCGCCTGCGCTCATCAAATGCTCAGTAACTGTTGGTATAATATCCACATGACTTTTAGCAAGAGAAAGTATTATGTCATCTACTTTTTTTAAGTCAGACAATGTAATCTCTTTTAGCAAATCATACGCTGATGGATTTTTCTGATGCATTATTCCTAAACAAAGATGTTTACAAAAATAATTTTGTAACACATTTTGATGCCTTGTGCACCACTCAAATAAGTTTTTATGCAATCTTTTGAACATGAGTTAAAATTTGGCGAACTAGTAATAGGGGTAGATGAAGTTGGCAGAGGCTGCTTGGCGGGACCAGTTATCGCAGCTGCGGTAAAAGTAGATAAAAGCATAGTAAATTTTTGTGTAAATGATTCTAAAAAGCTAAGCATCAAAAAACGCGAGCTTATATACTCAGCACTTATAGAGCATTTTGAATATGCAGTTGGCATTGTGGATGTACAAGAAATAGATTCTGTAAATATATTAAACGCTACAAAAAAAGCTATGGAGATAGCAATACGCTCTTTAAATCCAGACCTTTCATTACCAATTATCGTGGACGGCAACACAAAACCATTCCAATCCGATAAAATACATACTGTTATTCAAGCAGATGCCCTTATGCCATCCGTTGCTGCAGCATCAATCATTGCAAAAGTAACGAGAGATCGACTTATGAAAGAAAAAGGCTCTCTATTCCCCCACTACAATTGGCAAAAAAACGCTGGATACGGTACCAAACAACACATAGATGCTATTCTAGAACATGGGATATGCGAGCACCACAGGCATACTTTTTTAAAGAAAATCATGTCTTGAGTTATGATATATCGGGTAATATACTGATAACTAAATCATCAGTTCTAAATCTTAATTAATGAAGAAATTTTCGCAAATTTTTCATGACCATATATCTTCTCATCATATGGTAGATGATGCAAATCAAAGATTATTGGCAAAAGCTTTAGATAAATTTCAGGTGCATCATAGATCTTGGAATCTTATAAAAGCTTTACTCAGATTATTTACACCTCCTAAAAGAGAAAAAAAGAAAAATGGAATATACGTATGGGGTGAAGTTGGTGTAGGCAAAACAATGGTTTTAAATATATTTTTCGACTCTCTTAAAACATCATACAAACTACGTAAGCACTTTCATGAGTTCATGCTAGATACACATGAAAGCATGCACAATCTAAGAGCTTGTCAAAAATCTGATGCAATCAAAACATATGCATCAAAGCTTTCAAAACAATACCATATAATCATTTTAGACGAGCTGCAAATAAACAATATTGCAGATGCTATGATAGTTGGAAGGCTTTTTTCTGAACTTGCGAGACGTAAAGTCATAGTGGTTTTTAGTTCAAACCGGGCACCTTCTGCACTATTTAAAGATGGTTTACAACGTGAGAGATTCATACCATTTATACAGTTTGTAGAGCATACATTCGACCTAATGTGCATGGACAGCGCAACAGACTATAGACTCCGTAATTTCAGTTTAAATCAAGCATACTTCCACCCTAATAACCAAGATGCAGAAGAAAAAATCGCAAGCATCGTGAGGTCGTTAACGGAAGGACATGCCCTACAAGAAAAGATTCTGCATATAGCAAGCAATCATGATTTATTGGTGCATCACTGCTATGGTCATTTAGCATTATTTACATTTAACGAGCTATGTGCAACAAATTTAGGGGCCTTGGATTATCTCGCACTTTGTAAGGCATTCAGCATAATAATCATTAAGAACATCCCAACACTATCGCAAGATATGCACAATGAGGCTCTTCGCTTTATTACTATGATAGACTGCTTTTACGAACATAACATCAAGGTGATTTGTTCTGCAGAATGCTCGATAGATTCTACATACCCAGGTGGGAAAAATAGTTTTGAATTTAAGCGTACAATCTCACGATTAAAAGAGATGCAAACTCGAGAATATTTAGATAAATCTGACAAAACATCATTCAGAAATACAGAAACAGAATAAGTAACCAAAAATCTTCTTTTACAGCAACAATTGTCGTGCTATAATTTGAATCAAATTAATTATTTTTATTAAAAATTATGTCTAAAATACATGCGCTATCACCTTTAGTGTTTTTTTTTGCAAGAACTTATATAAATAATGAAAAATTCGACAGAAAAGATTTTGCTCTGCATGCAGCTCTCTCATTTGTTTCAGCATACTATGCATCATCTAAACAAGGCTCTACTTATAAATATACTGATATAATATTAGGAGTATTTAAGTTTTCAATTATCTCAACAGTTGCAATATTAATTCAAGGTCAACCTACACTCATTAAAATTGGAGCTAAAGTTGCAACAGAATTATTTGTAACATTTGGAACAGACTCTCTAAAGGGAGAGCCTACTCAACTTAGGAAATGCATAAAAGAGAATATTTTTGGTGTTGCAGCTCATCATGCATTAAATGAATATAGGGTATTCGACTCATTATTGGGTGAAAAAGCTTGGATTGCAAAACCAGCAACCAGATCTGTTTGCTATGGTTTAAACACGTTATTAAATTCTCCAGGCTCATTCTCATTCCAAGAGCTTTGTTATGCATACTTAGGAAACGCAGCATATTTAAATATAGCAGCCCCTAAGATCTTATCGCACGATTTAGTTGAGAAATCAGCTTTCTGCGCTCTCAACGCAGTTGCAAAAGGCTTTATCACAGATATTGTTAAGCAATGTGGAAAGGGTGAAGTATTTGCAGTATTTAAAAATATTAGTATATCGTAAATCAATTGTCATCTTGATCTCTTTGGCTTAATGTATCAAAACATTTGATATAACAATAAAGCAGAGACTCGATATGCCATTAAGACTCTTTATAAGCCCAAGATCGTTTAACAATAAAAGGCTTGTAACAAGCCAATCTGCAGCTCATCGCATATTGATAAGAGTACAAAACAAAGGTGTGGTAGATGATTTGCTTTTTTACACATTACGAGATTTTATAGAAGCATTAAACAATGACAAACGCTTAAGTGCAGAGACTATTCGCTCTATAGATGCAAGTAACTCCTCTCTATGCGATATTGGAATTGCAGCATTATCTGCCAACATTCGATACATGCCTCATTTAGTTGAGATAGATCTGTCATGCACAGGCTTTACATCTTCATCAGAAGAGTTTTTATATGAAGCGCTTATGAAGTCTTCTGTTGTATATCTAGCAGCACAAGGCAACCTGTGTGATGGTAGGCATTTAAATCGGCTAATACTAGAAAAAGATTCTATACTATATGCTAAATTTAATAAGTTATCGAAAGATTGTGAATCTACAATGCAGAGCAGGTTATTAAATGTTATGGATCTCACGACGTTATATCTAGAAGGATTAAATTATACACCAAATGAAGCTCTAGAAGAGATGATTAACTGTAAAACAGCGCTAAGTTATTTTCTTAGTAATGATAACGGGATAGTTTCACAAAAATATCCTTCAACTTTATATAATTTAAATCGCCCAGATCTTGCACGTGATTTCGAAAGAGATATATCAAAATTATCAAAAGACAACAAATGCCGGGAATAACTGATATTCTTTAATTGCATTTTGGTTGGTTTTTCGTCTAAAGTAAAGTATCAACAATTACTTAAATGCGAGATCTATGTCTGATTTTACTAATATCACTGTTGCATATGGCGATGGAATAGGCCCAGAAATTATGGAAGCTACTCTAAAAATCTTAAAAGCATCTGAGGCAAAAATACAGATAGATACAATAGAAATAGGGGAGAAAGTATACTCTAAGGGCTACACAACTGGCATACCAAATGATGCATGGGCTTCTATATATAAAAACAAGCTCTTGCTTAAAGCGCCTATTACAACCCCGCAAGGTAAAGGTTATAAAAGCTTAAACGTGACATTTAGAAAGGCATTAGGCTTATTTGCAAACGTAAGACCATGCGTGTCTTATTATCCATATGTTGATGCTCTGCACCAAAAAATGGATATGGTGATAGTTCGTGAGAATGAAGAAGATTTATATGCAGGCGTCGAATATCAACCAAGCCGTGATTATGCAGTATCTCACAAAATCATCAGCCACTCTGGCTCAGAAAAAATTATTCGTTATGCATTTGAATATGCAAAACAAAATGCTCGCAAAAAAGTTTCTTGCTTTGTTAAAGATAATATCATGAAGATCGCAGATGGTATATTTCATGAAGAATTCAAGCGCATAGCAAAAGAATATCCAGAAATAGAGGCGTCTTCTATGATAGTTGATATAGGCTCTGCACGTATTGCATCTCGGCCTCAAGACTTCGATGTTGTTGTAACACTAAATTTATATGGCGATATCATATCGGATATAGCAGCTGAAGTTTCAGGCTCTGTAGGAATGGCAGGAAGCGCAAATATAGGTGATTCATGTGCTATGTTTGAG
Organism: Candidatus Jidaibacter sp.; assembly: GCA_021299995.1. Classification (GTDB taxonomy): domain Bacteria; phylum Pseudomonadota; class Alphaproteobacteria; order Rickettsiales; family Midichloriaceae; genus JAJTIA01. Next base: position 18,889 of record JAJTIA010000017.1, read on the forward strand.
GCTATCCACGGCTCTGCACCAGATATAGCTGGTAAGGGCATAGCAAACCCATCTGGGCTCTTAAATGGGGCAATTATGATGCTAGAACATATTGGTCAAGGTGTAGTTGCATCTAAAATCAAAAATGCATGGCTTAAGACAATAGAGGATGGAGTACATACAGGAGATATTTATAAAGATGGCACGAGCAAAAGACGTGTATCAACAATAGAATTTGCAGATGCAGTTATCTCGAACCTTGGCAAAGAGCCAGCTGGATTTGCTGTATCAAAATCTAAAGATAGCAAACCTCTTTCTATTAAAGTTACAGGATCTCAAGCTGATGTAAAAAAAGAGATAATAGGATTTGATGTATTTATTGATCTAAATGGTCAATCGCTTGAAAGCATAGCAACTAAAGCCGAAAATATTCATCCAGATCTTAAATTACATTTAATAAGCCAAAAGGGTTTAAAAATCTGGCCTGATAACACAAAGCTAGATTTTAAATGCGAGCTAGTCACATTACGCTATATAGGATACCAAGACAAGGGTATCAAGACAAGCATGCTTTTTATGGTCCTTGACAGCCTATACACCAATGGATTTGATATAGCAGGCTTTAATAGCTTATATATGTATGATGGCAAATCCGGATTTACACTTGCTCAAGGCGAGTAAAGTATACATTTTTAGGTATGGTAAAAGCAGATAAAGATATTTCTCTTATATCATGACATATATTATTGATGCTCTTTGCCAGCTGCTTTTTGTACAAGTACTGTAAATGTGAAAAAAGCAATTTCAAATAAATCCAAAATGCTTAGTTAAAAGAGCTCTGTTAAAGTATTTTCATGTATCATATTGCCGTCCAACAGTAACAGACAAAGCAATGACTCAAACAATACTAAATTTTATGGTAATAGGATTATATTACATAAGGAATTTATATGTGTAATTTATGAGAATAAAGATAAAGTGCCCTGGTTAATGGATTATGTGAATACTCGAAGATATCTAAGATTATTATATGTCAATTTTATCATAGCTAGCAACTAGTTCATTAGTGATAAACGTTAGTAAGAAATATTACAAAAAATATAGGTGAAAATTTAGCAAAATTTGAATGTACGGTTAACATAGAAGATAACACTATACCTCAAAATATAAAACTGCGTATAGATGAAGTGAATATATAATTAGATGATTTCCCTAGCCATAAGCTTAAGCAAAAATTTCCAAAACCACTGCTAGAATATAGATCTCAGATAAATCACAATCTCAAAAAATAGAAATAAAAAAAACCCTATTTCAAGGCTTGGCAACAACCTACTCTCCCGCGCCTTAAGACGAAGTACCATCGGCGAAAAGGCTTTTCACTGTCGAGTTCGAGATGGGATCGAGTGTTTCATCCTTTCTATAATCACCAAGCCATAAAATAGGGCTTTAAATATAAAAATTGTAAGTTACTCAAGTAAAACATTCTTTAGTGTGCGCATTAGCTTTACTGAAAGTCAAAGAGTTAAACATAAACTTAACTCTGTACACGACTATCATTTTGCTCAGCTTTAAAACAATCATGCTATTAGTACCGGTTAGCTCAATGCATTGCTGCACTTACACACCCGGCCTATCAACGTAGTGGTCTACTACGGCATTAATTGGGAAAATTAGTCTCGAGGTGGGTTTCACGCTTAGATGCTTTCAGCGTTTATCCCGTCCGTACATAGCTACCCAGCGTTGCTCTTGGCAGAACAACTGGTACACCAGTGGTACGTCCAACTCGGTCCTGTCGTACTAAAGCCAGATCCTCTCAATTTTCCTTACGCCCACGGCAGATAGGGA
>JAJTIA010000024.1 GCA_021299995.1 Candidatus Jidaibacter sp.
ATTTCATAGAAGCACTATGACAACTATTCCCTTTCTTAACATGCTCTATTACTTTTCTTCTGAAATCTTGACTATATGATTCTGACATTTTCCTTTTACTATATCACATATAATCGCAATCTTCAACTTTATTTGCTATATCTTACAAAGAGTAGAATCATCTATCCTCACATAATTTAAATTCAGTGATTGTAAAGAAGTGTTTGCCTTTAACGCATCTAATAATTCACACACACCAAGATCTAAAACGATGCTGCCTGAAATATTTAAAGATTTTATCGAGCAATTTTTCTTTAAAAACTTCGATATGCTCAAAACACCTATAGCGTTAATGAAATTTCCAGATAAGTTTAAACGTGTTAATGATCTAGTTTTACGCAACCCCATACAAAGTGTGTGCACTCCATAGTCTGTCATCCCTACATATGATAGATTCAGCAATTCCAATAAGTGAGCCGCTTTTGCTAAATATGAAACACCATTATCTAGTATACTATTGAAACTTAATGAAAGACTTTTTAATGTTGCATGAGAACTAATAAATCCTGCAATTTGTGGTGCTCCTAAATGCGTAAGATTATTGGATTCTAATAGTAACGTTGTTATAGAATTATTCTTCTCTAAAGCATCTAGCAAAGATTTCAAGGCTTGATCTGTTAGCCTGTTTGCAGAAAAATCTATATACTCTAACTGAGTTTTTGAGACTAATAGATCGTATAAATTTTGGCAATTTACATCGGTCATATTATTAAATCTCATATCAAGAACATGAAGCGTTGTATTGTCACTTAACGCACATGCCAACACACCTATGAACATAGAATCTATCTGATAAAAACCTAATTTAAGAACAGTAAGTGCACTAAAGAATTGTAAACTATACAAACTAGGATACACATGAAAATCAGCATAGATTGGGCGCCTGGATAGTTCTACTACCTTGCCTTTATTTCGTCTTCTCATATATCGATACAATATTATTAGAGAAACAATCTACAATCTTAGATAGAATTTTCCATATATTTTGCACATTTAGTTGCACCGTATACGCATGTTGCACCCAATACTATAGATGCAGATATCTTTTGGAATTGTGTGTATTCCGACATAAAGGTGCTGGCAAGTTTATATATAGCAGCAGATGATAAAACAAGCACCATTGCCTGGTATAGCATTGTGTAGTCTGTGCTAGTTTGTTTTTCTGGAGATTTGATTTTATCATCTAAATCTTCTATGAAAGGTGTCTCCTCTTGTAATGCACTTAAAATGCAACCCTCTGGGACAGCACCTAAAGCAATCATAAATTTATTAAACCCATCATTACCAGCAATTCTCATAATTGACGAGAGCAGCTCATAAGGTAAAGTTATTAAAGGTGAATCTTGCTGTGCGTAAGCATAATACTTCCAGTAGCTATCTATACACTTCATTAATACACCTATCTCAGTATCAGACATGAAATTACTTGCTTTTGCTATATCCCTAATTTGACACCTGTATCTAAAAAAAGCTGGATAATTAGCCTTAAAATATTCCCACTTTTTACCTATATCTTCTATACTTTTCCAGTCCGATATAAGCTTTGTAACTGTTTGACCCATCCTGTTATAAAAACTCTCTATGCCCCCAGTAAGAGAAGGGCATTCAAAATACGAAAGATTAGTGCCCACAATCGTTTTTGCATTCTGCTCTAAATAAACTCTTGAGATGGCATTGTTCTGACTTATATTAAGGCATTGCATCACCCTATTTTTATCAAGCGCGCACAAAATATAATCTAAACCTACGTCAGTAATATTATTTTTATCAAGCACTAATGATTTCAGAGAAGAATGATGTGATAGTGATAGTGCAATGTGTTGTATGCCATCATCAGAAATGTCACAATTTGATAAATAAAGAGATTGTAAACAAGTATTCAAGTTTAATGCTCTCGCAACAAGCTTAGCACCTTCATCGCCTAATTGATTATATGATAAATCCAAAGACTCTAGTTTTGCATTTACTTTCAACACTTCCTCAATTTGGGCCACACCGACATGTGTAATCTTATTACCTGCAAGCGACAAACTTTTTAAATTGGGTTTATCTTTCAGTAGATCACAAATAATATTAGCACTAGAATCACTAATATTTTCGTTAAAACCTAAGTCAATCAGCTCGAATACATGATGACTTTTTAATGCTTCAGCGATCTTAGCTAGCCCTTGATCTGAAAGCTTATTATACGATAAGTATAAACTCTTAAGCGAGCTATGTTTTTGTATAATCTTTACAATACTATCAACGCACTCATCTTTCAGATCATTAGAACCTAAGTTCAGATATTCTAGCTGATTATTCTCTTCCAAAGCATTAACGATTTTAGCCAATGATTCTTTGTTTATCTTATTATTGCATAAGCTTAAATAAGTAAGATCTTTCTTCTCTTTAAGCGCTTCAATCAATTGATCAACATTTGCATAATCAATATTACGCTGGCTTAAGTCCCATTCAGGCTGAGATTTATCAAAATTATCAAGCATATAGAAGCTTTTATTAAAATATCAAGAAATTATAGCTGAATACAGATTACAATACTAGTAAAAACTGTAATTTCCAATGCAAAACAAATACATCTGTTTTTTCTTGCATTGCATTAATATCTTTGACAGTATGAGCGTAAGACAAATCTAAACTAATCGCTTGATATGGCTGAATTTACGTTACCTAAAAATTCCAAAGTAATAAAAGGAAAGACACATAATGCTAAGGATTCTTTCGAGAATGCTAAAAAGTTTAACATATATCGCTATGATCCTGAAGCTGGCACTAATCCACAACTTGACTCTTACTATGTAGACCGTGATTCATGCGGGCCTATGGTTTTAGATGCTTTAATAAAAATCAAAGATGAGCTAGATAGCACACTCACCTTCCGCCGCTCCTGTAGGGAAGGTATTTGCGGCAGTTGCGCAATGAACATAGATGGCACAAACACTCTAGCCTGCACAAAAGCCATAGATGATGTAAAGGGAGACGTGTGCATATACCCTCTCCCACACATGCCTGTAATTAAGGACCTTGTGCCCGATTTAACAAGGCTATACGCACAGCTTAAATCAGTAAAGCCATGGTTAAGAACCGATTCTACGCCTGAGTCAAATAAAGAACGTTTACAAACGCCACAGCAAAGAGAAAAACTAGACGGTTATTACGAATGTATATTGTGTGCTTGTTGTTCTACAAGCTGCCCAAGCTATTGGTGGAATGGTGATGAGTATCTTGGCCCCGCTGTTTTATTGCAAGCATATAGATGGATTGCAGATAGCAGAGACGAATATACAGGTGAGCGTTTAGACGAATTAGAAGATTCATTCAAACTTTATCGTTGCCACACCATAATGAATTGTGTTAAAAGTTGCCCTAAGGGTTTAAATCCAGCTAAGGCAATTTCTTCAATTAAAATGCTATTAGCTGAGCGTTGATGGTGAAATTGTATATATGTATATTACGAAATATCTTGGAATTGCATGCGTATGCCTACTAATGGTGTCGTGCAGTAGCAATAAGGATGAAGATAAAATCTCTAATCCAGATGAATTATATAAGTCTGCAAATACTGAGCTTTCAAAAAACGAATATGCTGCCGCATCAGAAAAATTTGAGCAATTAGAAAGGGAGCACCCTACATCTCAGTATGCCGCGAGCGCACAAATACGACGCGCCTACTCTAAGTATCTAGATAACAAATACGAAGAAGCTTCACTGATCATAGAAGATTTTGTGAAGCAATATCCAGCACATAGCAATACACCTTATATGTACTATTTACGTGCGCTTTGTTACTATGATCAAATCCTAGACGTAGGCAGAAGCCAAGATTCAGCCATCACTGCAATGGGCGCATTAAATGAAGTGATTACCAGATACCCTGAAAGCGAGTATGCACGCGATTCAAAACTCAAGGTCGAGTACATTCACAACGTGCTAGCTGGGAAAGAAATGGAAATTGGGCGATTTTATCTGACAAAAAAAGCAAAAATCGCAGCATTAAATAGATTTAAAGCAGTCATAGACAAATATCAGACTAGTATTTTCACTCCAGAAGCGCTATATAGACTATCAGAAATTTATTATGCACTTGGTGATATATCTCAATCTAAGGTATACGCATCTGTTTTAAGTTACAATTATCCGGATTCGCATTGGGCCGATATGGCAAATGCACTACTTGGAGAAAAATAATTTTATTTTGGTTTTTATATGTTCCTTTCTTTAAGCTCGATATTCCCAGCAAACACTGGAGTCATACACTTTATTGGAATAGGTGGTATAGGGATGAGCGGAATTGCAGAGATCTTAAATTCTATTGGATACAAAATCCAAGGCTCAGATATTGCCGAAAACTATGTGATTGATAGGCTCAAAACATTAGGCATCAAAGTATTTAAAGGACATGACGTATCTAATATCACAGATGCAGCCCTTGTTGTGCGCTCAACAGATGTACAGGATGATAACATAGAAGTTGTACAGGCGATTGCAAACGGCATACCTGTTATCAAAAGATCTGAGATGCTAGCAGAAATCATGCGTTTTAAACACTCTATATCTATCTCTGGCACACATGGTAAAACAACAACCACATCATTAGTTGCAAATCTGCTAGAGAAGGCAATGTTAGATCCAACTGTGATCAATGGTGGCATTATCAATAAAAAAGGTACTAATGCATATGTTGGGCAAGGCAATTACTTAGTGGCAGAAGCAGATGAGTCTGATGGCACATTTATCAAGATCCCAAGCTATGTTGGCGTTATCACAAATATTGACCCAGAGCATTTGAATTATTATCATACGTTTGAAAATGCAATTGCTGCATATCGTAGATTTATAACAAACCTACCATTTTATGGATTTGGAGTACTATGCTACGATCATCCAATAGTACACGAACTTGGGAAAAGCATCAAAGAAAGGACTATAATATCTTACGGATTAAAATACAAAAATGTGGACTTTAAGGCAGTGAACATACGTCTTGCTGAAACAGGCTCTATATTCGATGTGGAAATATCAGAGACTTATGTACGCAGGAAGAAGCTAAGCTTTTCAAAGATTGTCAATGTTGAGCTAGGCATGCATGGCAATCACAACGTAAGTAACTGCTTATCTGCAATCGCTATCGGAGTTGAAATTGGGATTGAACCAAGCGTTATACAAACTGCTTTCTCGGACGTTGGTGGTGTAAAACGTAGATTTACAGTCACTGGTGTTGTTGATGGAATCACAATCATAGATGACTACGCACACCATCCTGTTGAGGTTGAAGCGACTCTTGCAACAGCTAGAAATATTGCAGACTCCAAAAACTCATCTGTGATAGCTGTAATCCAGCCACACAGATACTCTAGACTCAAGGATTTGATGGAAGAATTCAGCATGTGTTTTGAAAGCGCAGATCACGTGATAATCTCAGAAGTACACTCTGCTGGTGAGATAGAAATCAAAGGCATATCATCTGATGTGCTAATACACAAAGCTAAGATGCACCATAATAGCGTACACAAGCTAGACTCTGTAGAAAATCTGGCAAATGCAATTAATAAACTTGCTAAAAAGGGCGATTATGTTGTACTTTTAGGAGCAGGAAGTATAACAAAATGGGCATATGATTTACCTACACAGCTTGAAAAAGCACGCAAAAAAGTCGCATAAACAAATTGCTATAGGACTTTTTGCATCTTTATGCGCCCATCAAGCATTAGCTTTTTCATTGCATGATGCTGTAATTCTAGCGCATGAAAACAACTATCAAATTCTTGCGGAACGTGAAGGTTATGATGCTGCAAAAATGGCAAAACCTAAAGCATATGGGGGATTACTCCCTAATGCATCAGTCTCAAGCTCTGCTACACAAACAAACTATGTAGCCCCTGGCACAAAATCTATTTATGGAAAAAGCAAAACAGCAAACGTACGTAATCTCACAGTCTCTCAGTCAATCTTCGGTGGTGGAGAAACATATGCACAAATTAAAATAGCTGATAACTTGGTTGAAGCCTCCAAACATAGACTGCATGATGTATCAAATAGCATCACTTTAGAGACAGTGCAGACTTATGAAAATGTGTTAGCAACGCGAGAGATTTATAATATAAACATAGCGAATGAGAAGATATTTGCGAGATATCTAGACTTTACAAAAACTAGATTCGCAGCAGGTGTTGTAACCAAAACTGATGTATTGCAAGCTGAAGTTAGATACTCCGAATCAATTGCGCAAAAAGAACAAGCATATTCAAGCATGTTAAACGCGCAAGCTACAATGGCCCGCCTATTAGGTCAGAATATAACAGAAAGCATGGATCATATAGATGCATCAGGAATTCAACTACCTGAAAATGTAGATGAATTAATAGAAATAACGCGAAGAAATAATCCATCGCTTATGACAAGCAAATATAATGCTAATGTAGCGCAATATCAAATAAATCAAGCAGTATCAAAGGTTTTACCAAGGGTAAGCGCCACCGCTCAATTCACACGCTCTAACTACGCCAAATATAATCTGTCTAATCCAGATAGTAATACATATGCTTTACAAGTAAGCGTGCCTATATTCCAAGGTGGTGGTGAATACGCATCTATTAAAGAGCAAGTACACTTATCGCATCAAGCAGATTACAACTACAAAGAGGTAGACCGCCAAATTACAGAACGCTCTATCTCTGTTTGGAATAATTACAAGACATCTAAAGCTATAATTAAATCTCGCGAGGAGGCTATAAGAGCAGCTACTCTCGCGCTAGAAGGAGTGCAAGAAGAAGTGACTATAGGTACTAGAACAACTATAGATTTGCTTAACGCTGAAAAAGAGCTTTTTGACGCAAAAGTCTCGTATCGTACTGCAAAACGAGATTATATTGTATCTATTTATCAAATGCTCCAACTGATGGGAAGCATAGAAGGTATCACTGTAGAAGGATAAAATAGAAAAATGACCAACACATTTAAAAAAATTGGAGTCATCACAGACTTTCATTCAGAAACTGCAAAGTCTGCATATCATGAAGTTATGTCTAAATACAACTTTATCGATGCCAATGGTCTAGATCTAGATGATTTAGATGTGATTATCGCACTTGGTGGCGATGGCCTAATGCTAAAAGTATTACATAGATATACTCATTCCAATATCCCAATATATGGTATGAATCGTGGATCCGTTGGATTTTTGCTTAATGAGTATAATCCGGACAATCTTCTAGAGCGCATTAATAACGCGTCTACAGTTAAGCTCTTCCCCCTTGAGATGAAGGTTGAAACTATTGATGCTGAAATTAAAACAGAGCTTGCTGTAAACGAGGTATCGTTACTACGCCAAACAAACCAAGCAGCACGAATCAAAATCATAATTGACGGCAAAGAACGAATAGATTCACTTGTGTGCGATGGTGTACTTGTTGCAACGCCTGCCGGAAGCACTGCATATAATCTTGCTGCTAATGGTCCGATAATACCACTTGGTGCAAAGGTGCTGGCAATCACACCTATAAGCCCATTTAGACCGCGTAGATGGCGTGGTGCGCTACTATCTCATAAAAATGTTATCAAGTTGATTGTTACTGATCCACAAAAACGACCTGTAAGTGCTGTCGCCGACTTCCACGAAATACGCGACGTAAGGTCTGTAGAGATATACGAACGAGATGATGTATGCTGGAACTTACTGTTTGATGTAGATAGTACTATAGAAGAGCGCATTATCAAAGAGCAATTTATGCCTTAGATGCTTTAAGCATTCAAATTATATCAAAAAGAAACCACAATATTCAGAAGTAATGAATCTATCTGCAGTAATTTCATTGAATAATAGCATCTTTTTTGTTATAATATGCAATTAAATAAACAAAACATGCTCTCAAAAGATGTTGAACAGTCAAATAGATCAATATATAAAAGGCTTACAAGACAACGACCCATTGCCTACGGAGCTCTATCTACGTTCGCACAAGATATGCCCTGTTGGCGCTCAATATATTGCTGAGGCTTTAAAGATAAATACATCGCTTATTAGGCTCTATTTAACTGAGAACAACATAGGCCCTGTTGGCGCTCAATATATTGCTGAGGCTTTAAAGATAAATACATCGCTTATTAGGCTCTATTTAACTGAGAACAACATAGGTGATGCTGGCGCTCAATATATTGCTGAGGCTTTAAAAAGAA
>JAJTIA010000034.1 GCA_021299995.1 Candidatus Jidaibacter sp.
ACTCAGCATAACACGCTGTAGCAATAGCTAGAGATCCAGCTATAAGCTTGCAAGGCAACACATATTCTTGTGATACAGATTCCGCAAGCAGCCATAACGCTGTAGCTGCAGAGTACCCAGATATTGCTTTTGCATCACGAGCATGTAAACCAGTTAACAAAATGTGTGATGCGCTAAAAGTTAATGCGCTGAGCACAGCTGGGTATATTGGGTCAGCCGACAATGCATAGCACAACATAGCAGGAGCTATAGGTAATATCACGGCATTTCCACATTTTCTAGCTTGGTACATTCTTTCATAACTTATCATAAACGTCTTGATTTCACCTTTCGCATAAGCAAGAGGTCTCAAGCCAAGCCCATCTGTAATAAAGGGGTTAGCACCATAGGCACATAACACTTCTACAACTTTTTGTTTCTGATTTATAACCGCTTCATGAAGTGCTGATTCTCTATTAAAACGGAATGTTGCATTTATATCTGCACCATTCTGTAATCACAATTCTACAACATCTTTATTTTCAGAGCTTGCTGCTGTTAGTAGCAAACCCCATTTATTAAAAGCCACGATTTTCCGAGGAAGCTCTTGTTTCAAAAGTTCTTTTAGTTCTTCTATATTTCCATCTTTTGCGCAAACAAATAATCCATTAATAGCTGTTTCGTATTTTTGAATCAGATCTTTTATTTCTGTTGAGCTCGCTACATCCGCTGCTGTTTGATTATGATCGTCCTCGAGAAAAAGATCAATTCCTCTTTCTAATAAGAAATTTACAAACTCTGTTTTTCCAGTTTTGGCAGCTTGATGAAGAAAAGTTTCTTTAGTTTTCATCTCTTGTGAATTAATATCAGCGCCATCTCTCAATGCTTGTTTTGCAGCTGCAAAATCGTTTTTAACAATAGCATCATATAATTTTTGATTTGGGTATTTCATATTTCTTATATTTTTATTTATTTGAAAGAATTATACCATAACTCGCAGCTGATAATTAATATCATTCTTTTTTATTCATGTAATTCAAATCTTTGGCGATTTTCTCAAAATCTCATGTGCGCTCAAAAAGTTTTGCAAGGTCAGATTCAGAAAGCATCATAAAAGTAGGCCTTCCATGGTTGCATTGCGCAGAAAATTGTGTTTTCTCAATTTGCCTTAGTAATGCGTTCATCTCGTCTATATTCATTTTACGTCCTGCTCTGATGCTAGAGTGGCATGCTATATTGCCTAAAATTTCATCTCTATATTGCGTAAATATATCTATTGATTCGTTCTCTTCGATATAGCCTGATAAAGTGAGTATAAACTCTTTTGCTTTATCTTGATCGAATATGCTTGGTAGGCCGCGTAATGAAATCTCATGTGTGCCATTTCTTTCTATGATGAATCCTAGTTTTTTTAGCTCATCTCCGAACCCTAGCAAGCACTCTACAGAGCTTTGGGGCAGTTGTATCACTATTGGTACTAATAAATACGATATATTGAAAAAATCAGGTAAGTTGTTTTTATAGCACTCTAGAGTTATCCGTTCATGTGCTGCATGCTGATCTACAAGAATAATGCCTGCTGTCGATTTTGCGACTATATAAGTGTTATTGATCTGAAACTGTGCTTCACCTAAATATTGCTGTGCATTATATTGTGTGTCTATATGTATTTCAGATTGAACAGTATGCTGAGGTGCAGTGCTTAATTTAGATGTTATAGGCTCAAAATAAGATTTTTGCGTATAGCTGTATTTTTGTGAATCAGAGAGGTTATTGGATGGCCTGAATCTAGTGTTATATTCAGGTTGAGAAAATGAATTGTATTGTATTGTAGGTTGTGAGGTATTTATGTGTACGCTTGAGTCTTTAAATCTTTCACGTACCTGCTTTATTATAATGCTTTTTATTGTATCTGGTTCTCGAAACCTAATCTCTGTTTTTGCGGGATGTACGTTTACGTCAATCTCGTATGGGTCTATTGTAAGAGATAAAATGAATGCTGAATGCTTACCCTCTGACATTAAGTTGTAATATGCCGCACGCATTGCTTGTGTGATAAGTTTATCCTTAACTATCCTGCCATTTACGAACATGAATTGATTATTCATATTAGAATGCGCAAAAGTTGGTAGCCCAACAAACCCATGGATTTGCAAATAGTCTGTTTTAACGTCTATCGCGACCATCTTACTCCCAAATTCTTCGCCAAAAACATTGCTGATTAAGGTTTGATCTAATTTCTCTGAAGCTACAGATGAGAAAATAGCATTTGAATCGTATATAAGCTGAAAATAGATGTGTGGATTACATAAAGCAAAGCTCTGCACTAGGTTTAGGATTGCAGCTTTCTCTGTTCTATCAGATTTCAAAAATTTTAAGCGTGCTGGTGTGTAGCTGAACAAATTCCTCACTTCTAACGATGTACCAAAATCTCTAGATGCTGGTATTACCTGTGACTTTGCGCCTCCATTAAGATTGATTTCTGATGCATGCTTGCTATGGTGTACTCTTGATGTGATTTTGAGATTGCTTATTGAGCCTATTGATGGGAGTGCTTCACCGCGGAAGCCAAGGGTGTTTATGTATTCGATTCTAGATTCATCTAGCTTAGATGTAGCGTGTCTTTCCACACATAGCTTGAGATCGTCTTGAGACATGCCGCAGCCATTATCGTGTATAGCTATTAAGCTTTTGCCAGAGTCTTCTATTTCAATTTTTATGCTTGTAGCACCTGCATCTATCGAATTTTCAATAAGTTCTTTGACAACAGACAAAGGCCTTTCAACAACTTCACCTGCAGCAATTTGGTTTATAGATTTTTCTGATAAAAGCTTAATTTTATGCATCTTTATGATATCAATATTTTCTAGAGCTAATTATAGCTTGATTGATTGATAAAACCATTTAATAATTTCATTTTAAAAATATATTAGAAATTATAAGATGAAAATTTCTGTAATAGGCGCTGGCTATGTTGGGTTGGTTGCCGCTACTTGTTTTGCAACTTTTGGTTTAAAGGTTACATGTATTGATACATCCACTGAAAAGATAGAGAAGTTAAAGTTAGGCGAGATACCAATATACGAGCCATCTCTAAAGGAATTGCTGTTAAGTGCGTTGCAGAAAAAAGATATTAACTTTGCCACCAGTTATGATTCTATCGAGCATTCAGATGCCGTAATTATTGCTGTAGGAACCCCATCAGCAGAAGATGGATCTGCAGATTTGTCATATGTATATAATGCGCTAGGCATTATTATGGATATTGTGGAGAAGCATAACAAACATCTTGTAGTTGTAACAAAGGCTACAGTCCCAATTGGTACAGCCAAAAAAATGATGGAATTAGTGAATGATAGATCATTAAATGACTATATATCCATAGTCTCTAATCCAGAGTTTTTGCGAGAAGGGTCCGCGGTATCAGATTTTTTGAAACCAGATAGGATAGTGCTTGGTGCTTCTAATGGTGAAGGGTTATCTGTTGCTAACCGTATCTACGCGGCATTAATCAAAAAAGGAGTAACAGTTGTTGAGACTGATAATACAACTGCTGAGCTTATTAAATATGCTGCAAATTCTTACCTTGCAATGAGAATAGCCTTTGTGAACGAGTGTGCAGATATAGCAGAGCATGCTGGCGCAAATATAGATGATGCCTGCCTTGGAATTGGGTTGGATTCACGTATTGGTACTCATTATTTTGCACCTGGGCCTGCATATGGAGGCTCATGCTTTCCAAAGGATACAAAGGCTCTACAGTACTATTCGCGTGGAAATGGCTTAGATATAAAAATAGTTGATGCAGTGATTGCTTCTAATGATGCTCGAAGAGATAGATTGGCAGCGCGTGCTGTGCAATTATTTATTGAGCATGATTGTAAGAGAATAGCTATGCTGGGTGTGACTTTTAAAGCAAACACAGATGATATGCGTGATAGCGCAAGTATTTCAGTAGTTGCAAGCCTTAGAGCTGCGGGCTTTGATATAAAGATGTTTGATCCTAGCTTTTCTAAAGAGGCAGAAGAAATATTTGGTCAAAAGTTAGAGGATGATCTCGAGAATGCTCTCCATAATATAGACGGCGCAATTGTACTTACAGAATGGAGTCAGTTTCAAAACCTCAACTTGAGCTATATCTCTTCTAAACTGGCTAAAAATGTATTAATAGATTATCGAAACATATACAATGTAGACGATGCTAAAGAAGCAGGCTTATTGTATTACTCTATAGGTCGGAGTTAAGAGTTTTTATTGTTTTGAGTCCGGTGCGTCTTTATCGTCTTTCAATCCATCTTTGAGGGATTTTATGCCCTTTCCTAAGTCACCCATCACCTTTGGTAATTTGCCTGCGCCAAAAACCACAAACACTATAGCAAGAATTAGTACCAGCTGCCAAAAACCAACGCTCATATTACAACCTGAAAACTTTAGTAACTAGCACATAATACACTGCATTTAAAAATGGTGCAATTTGAATCTGAGCTTGTAAAAAGTGTGATTTTGGATATTCTAAACCTTATGCAATCTCTCTAAGCTTGATGTACAAAAGCCATATTCGTACCACTCGCAACCGGCGCATAAGGTTTTAAGATCTGCGGGCTGAACCTTGTATTTAATAAGTGCTTTTGCATCACGCCACCGAATTTTCTCACCAACTTTAAGCCCTAGAGCATTTAAATGTTTTGCATCTAATTGCGATATGTGTTCTTGAGATGCACACATTCTGCCATCTAGATTGTGAGGGCAGGGTGCGCATATAGAATCCATGGCGTATACAACTTCTATGAGATCGTCCTCTCCAGAGATTTGGGTTGCAATATCTTTATAGTTACGTACAAATTCAGAGGAGTAACCTTCGCCTTGAAACCCTAAAGTGCATAAAAAATGGTGTGGCCTAAATTTTACCGTCTTATCTGACATAATGTCTATAAATTCCTAAAAGGCTAGCTGTCATCAAAATTTTAAATGCGCCAGATATAATAAATGGAAGTAACCCATAGATGATTGCAGATTCGAAGCCAACGAAGAGAGTGAGAACACTGATTCCGCAAATGAAAATCGCGATAGTACCTAGTGTGCCAGCAGCGATGTCTCGTAATATGGATGGTCTGAATCTTTCTCTTAAGCTAGACATGAAATATACTGCTGGTATGAACCCAAATAGATACCCTGCTGATGTGCCTGTTAATATTGCGATTCCAGATGTGAAATCATGGAATACAGGCGCACCCATAGCACCTATCAATATGTATGAGATCACAGAGGATACAGCGGATTTTTTATCGTAAGTCATGCCAATTAGCATTACTGCTACCGTGTGTAATGTGATTGGCACAGGTTCTAAGGGTATTGCAATTTGCCCCATTACAAATAAAAGAAGTGATCCAATAATTGTTTTTAGAGCTAAAGAGTCAGATATTCTAACCAATGAATTTTGTACAATTGCTACCATAAAGACCTCTAAAGTAATACATGCGAAAGTTATCATAATGTGAAAGTATCGCAATTAAAACTTTATTACCATTCCATCGTACGCAGGCTCAATACCCTGAGGTAAAGAGTGTTTTAGCTCAAAATAGTCTAGGTCATGTGCCATATGTGTCAAAATAGCTCTCTTGGGCTGCATTCTTTCAATCCAGTCCATAGCTGTTTCGTAGTAGTTGTGTGTTGGTGCCCACATGTATCGCAAGCAGTCTATTACCCATGTTTCTACGCCTTCTAATGCTTTGATAGATTCGTCTGGTAGTAAGTTAAAGTCTGTGGAATAGACAAAATTTCCTACTCTGATGCCAAGCGAGTTGCATTCTCCATGGAATTGCCTGAATGTGTTGAGCGTGATATCTCCTACCTTTATTTCTGAGAAATCATCTATAATCCTTGCATCAAATACTGGTTTATATAGTTCACTGTTGCTTTCGAATAGATATCCGAAGCTTCCCTTTATACCATCAAATGTTGCTTTATTAAGATATACAGGTGTGCGCGTTTTCATTTTGATTGAAATTGCTTTGAAGTCATTGATGCCAGAAAAATGGTCTGAATGTGGGTGAGTGTATATGATTGCATCTATTTTATCGATATGCTGGGCGAATGCTTGTTCCCTAAAGTCAGAAGATGTGTCTATTAATACCTTGGTTGTTTTGGATTCTATCAGTACAGATGCTCGAGTGCGTTTGTTATGTGTTTTATTAGATTTGCATACTAAACAGCTGCAGCCCAGTTGAGGGACACCTAAAGAACCTCCGCAGCCTAAGATAGTACACTTCATTATGCCTTTGCTTTCCAAAATAAATCAAAGAAATTATTACTAGTAATATCACAAAATTCTGCGTAAGGCACGTTTTTTAAATCTGCTAAAAACTGAGCAGTATGTGCTACAAAAGATGGTTCATTACGCTTGCCTCTCATAGGAGTTGGTGCAAGAAATGGTGCATCTGTCTCTATAAGCATACGGTCTATAGGCATTTCTTTGGCTACTTCTTGCAGTGATGTTGCGTTTTTAAAGGTTACTATGCCAGAAAACGATATATAGCAACCAATGTCTATACACTTATGAGCAAAGTCCAAACTGCCTGTAAAACAGTGGATTACTGCACGAAAAGGCTTGATTGCCATCATATGCGATAGAATTTCCAAGGTTTCTGTCTCGGCATCTCTTGAGTGTACAATAACAGGAAGATCTGTGTTTTGAGCCGCTTTTATATGCTCTATAAAGCTTTTTATCTGTAGGTCTTTGGACTCGTAGGAGCGATAGAAATCGAGTCCTGTTTCGCCAATTCCAATCACTTTTTTAGATGAGCATAAAGCCTCTATCATTGCAGATGTGTAAAGTCCTTCAGACATAACATGGTCTGGATGTACACCAATCGATGCATAGATCTCAGGGCTTAGACTGAAAATTTTTGCTAATTTATAAAACTCTGAAATATGTGTAGAGATGGTTACAATCCTTGCCAGACCAATATCTTTAGCTCTTTGGAGCACTTCTCCCAAATCATTTTTGAAATCTTCGAATTCTAAGTGACAGTGAGAGTCTATTAACATTAAGATGCATTATTGATAAGATGAATATTTGTATTTATCCTCTTTTTTAGCGTAGGTGCAACCTTAAATTTTACAACTGTTCTTTCAGGAATTAAAGCTTCTTTCAAGTTTTTAGGGTTTCTACCAACTCTTGCATTTTTGCGTTTTGTAGAAAAAGATCCAAATAATCTGATCTTTACATCTTCGCCGTCTACTAGAGAGCTGCTCATAGATGTGAAAACTTGATCAACAAGCTCAAGTGATCTGTTTATAGGCAAGCCAGTTTCTCTTTTGATAGCTCTCGCTAAATGCTCCCTTGTAATTGTGTTCTTCTTCATAATTTCAATATATTAATGTTGATTTTCATTAATTATATAGACAAAAAAGACGAAAATCAAACATCTGCACTATTTTTTTTGTTAAACTTTTGTTAAGGTTTTTTGTATCATTAAAAAGTCATCTCAGAAATTGATAGTATAGATTGATCTGTAGTTAAGAAATAGCTTGCGAAGTAGACGTTTAATTTTTAAACTGACAGTGAACAAAATTTATTGGTTAAAACATGTTGGAATTAATAGAAGGCCTTGCAGTGTTCAATGTTGAGCTTTTTCTAGTGCTTGCGTCTCTTGGATTGCTTTTAGTAGGTGCGTTTCAGAAAAATGACAATGTAGTACTTTATTTGTCTGTCGCTGCTATAGGCTTTGCGTGTTTTTTAAATTTTGTGCATTTTTCAGATCAAATGTATGCCTTTTCCAATATGTTGGAAAGTAATTTTTTCATACAATTTGGTAAGATGCTGATACTTATTTCGTCATTATTTGTGCTGTTAATTGCAACTAATGAGACGCAGAAATTCGAGTTGCCAATATTAGTGTTACTCTCAACTTCTGGAATGCTTATTCTAACATCTGCTTATAATTTTATTACTTTGTATTTAGGGCTAGAGCTTATGAGCCTACCTTTATATATATTGGCTGCTTTTAATCGAAACGATTCTAGATCCACAGAGGCTGGTCTAAAATATTTTATATTAGGTGCGATAGCTTCAGGTGTATTCTTAATGGGTACTTCGCTTATTTATGGATTCACTGGCGCCATTAATTTCGGTAATGTATATGACTATTATCTTAATCTAACTGAAGGAGAGTCTGTTTCCATTCCTCTAGGGTTCTTGGTTGGTATGGTGTTTGTTGTTACTGCATTTTGCTTTAAGATCTCTGCTGTGCCTTTCCATATGTGGACACCAGATGTGTATCAAGGCTCTCCTACACTTATCACAATGTTTTTTGCATCAGCTCCAAAAGTTGCTGGTTTTATAATATTGATCAAGATCCTAACTAATCCATTCGCTGACCTCTATGTACAATGGCAGCAAGTTGTATTATTTGCATCGATTGCATCGATGTTGGTGGGTAGCTTGGGTGCGATTATGCAGGTTAATTTTAAAAGGCTGTTGGCATATAGTTCGATAGGGCATGTTGGATTTGCGCTGGGCGGTCTTGCTACTGCAGAGCCTTATGGTGTGCAAGGTATATTGATATATCTCGCGATATATATCACAATGACAATTGGCACATTTGGTGCGATTATTATGCTGAAGAAAGGAGAGAAGAATATCGTGAATATCGAAGATTTTGCAGGTCTTTCTAAGTCATGTCCCAATATGGCGATTTGTATAACTATCTTCATGATGTCTATGGCTGGTATACCTCCGCTTGCAGGCTTTTTTGCAAAATACTTTATATTGGTCCCGCTAATGAAGGCTGAGATGTATGCAACTGCCGTGATCTTTGTGATAGCCTCTGTGATATCGGCATTTTACTACTTAAATATAGTGAAAGTGATTTATTTTGATGCAGAAGATAAAAAAGCTTCAGTACATGCAAATTTAGCATTTAAATTTGTTGTATTAATATGCGTTTTATTTAATATAGTTTTTCTCACAATGCCTTCCTACTTAGTAAATATCACTCAGATAGCGAGTATGTCGTTAGTACACGAGGATTCAAAGGCAGATGTGACACAATAATAGCTGCCTAAATTACAGGATGAGATGGATACCAAAAGTAAAATTATTTTAGCATTTTTACTAACTGTAGTTACTGTTTATGTGGTTGTATGGTTTAGAGGTGTAGGTAAGGAGACTACAGATAATGCTATTATAGATGCACATACTATTCCTATCAGTGCGCGTGTTTCTGGATATGTTACATCCTTGAACATCAATGATAATCAGTTTGTAAAGAAAGGAGATGTCTTGATAGAGATTGATTCTAAAGACTATGAACTGAGGGTGGAATCGGCAAAAGCAGCTGTTAAGTCTGCAGAAATTACTGCAAAAAATGCAGATTTAAATGCTGAGAGATATCTAGTGATAGGCCAGGCTGGAACTAGACAAGTTGATATAGACAACGCTCTCACCACCCAAGGTACAGCACATGCAAACTTGGACAGTGCAAAATCTATGCTTGCTATCGCCGAGAAAGATTTGCTTGATACTAAAATAATTGCGCCAGAAGACGGTACAATCACTGTGCGTAAAGTAGAGAAGGGTACTTACGTGTCACCTGGTGAACAGATGTTGATTTTGGTGGGCACTGAGCGCTGGATTGAAGCTAACTTCAAGGAGGTGCAGATTACAAATATGAAACCTGGTCAAAAAGTAGACATAGCTATAGATGCATATCCGGATGTTTTATTGCATGGCCATATAGATAGTATTCAAAGTGGTACTGGTGCACGTTTTTCTGTGTTCCCGACAGAGAATGCAACCGGTAACTTTATTAAAGTCGTGCAACGTGTTCCTGTGAAAATTAAGATTGATGATACAATACCAAAAGATATAACGTTAGGTGCTGGTCTATCTGTTATTGTGACAGTGCATCTATCACAGTGGTGATATAAGTGATGCCCTCTACTATTACATCTAAAAACAATCCATGGCTCATAGCAGTAGTAGTTAGTATTGTTACTTTTATGGAGGTGCTAGATACCACAATCGTGAACGTATCATTATTGCATATTGCTGGATCTCTTGCAGCAGGTTACGATGAAAGTACATGGGTATTAACCTCTTACTTGGTTGCAAATGCAATTGTTATTCCTTTATCTGGTTGGCTTTCTGATAAAATAGGAAGAAAACGCTACTTCGTTATGTGTATAGTTGGTTTTACAGCTGCTTCTTTTGCTTGTGGTGCTGCAACATCTTTAACTAGTCTCATAGTATTCAGGATACTACAAGGTGCAGCAGGTGGGGGCTTGCAGCCAACGCAACAGGCGATAATCTTAGATATTTTTCCACCTGAAAAGCGTGGTGCTGTTTTTGCAATCACCGGCATTACAATGGTGTTTGCCCCAATTTTAGGCCCTACACTTGGTGGAATCATTACAGATCATATATCATGGCGGTGGGTGTTTTACATTAATGTGCCTGTTGGAATTATGGCGACATTTTTAGTGTTAAAATTAGTGCCAAAAGATGATAAGCAAAAATCTTCTCTCAGTATTGATTATTATGGGATTGCTCTTATAGCAGTGGGGATAGGAGCATTACAGATTATGCTAGATAAAGGGCAACAAGAAGATTGGTTTGAGAGTTCGTTTATCATATCATTTGCTTTAGTGAGTTTTGTTTCGCTTGTAGTTGCTGTAATTTGGATGTCTGATCATAAAGATCCTGTTATTGATTTTTCCTTATTCAAAGATAGAGGATTCGCAATGGGCTGCTGCTTGATATTCATAGTAGGTTTTGTGCTATATGGCGGCACATTTTTATTACCTACTATGTTGCAAAGTCAATTTGGCTATACAGCAACTCTTTCAGGCTTAGTATTATCTCCTGCTGGGCTCGCTACTATATTTTTGATGCCTGTATCTGGTAAATTAATAACAATAGTACAGGCTAGGTATATGATATATGTCGGTATGACATTATCGGCTACAGGCATGTTTGGGACTGCGTTGGTTAGTCCACAAACAGATTTTGAAACATTTTTATTAATGAGAATTATGCAAGTAATAGGGTTGCCATTTTTGTTTATCCCCATTAGCACTTTAGCTTTTTTTAATGTGCCTAAAAATAAAAGTAATAAAGCATCAGCACTTTTTTCATTATTCCGGAATATTGGTGGAAGTGTTGGTATTACACTAATTAGTACTTATCAGGTTAGACAGTCTCAGATTCGACAAAGCTATCTTGCAGAAAATATTATCCCAGGTTCACCAAATTATGAAAACTATTTAAATGTATTAAAGCAAACGATCCCAAATACTCATACTGCAGAGCGATATGTGAATAAGGTGATGGAATCTCAAGCTGCTATCTTAGGGTATGCAGATTCATATCTATTAATGTCTTACATAATTCTTGGAATGCTTGTAATCGCTTTCTTTATGCTGCCTGCAAATAAACCTGGTGGAGTTTCACATACTATCGCTGAATAATGATATTTTATATCAGTATGTTTTTGAAATTTTTTTGTAAAATTTGATCAAAATCGTACATAGAGATTGTGCAACCTAAGCTTCTTAGAGAGCATACTCCAAAGCCGTGTAAGCCGCATGGTACAATGCCTGAGAATTTTGATAAGTCCGGCGATATGTTGATAGCAATACCATGATAGGTGACCCATTTTTTCACTCTTATCCCAATTGCTGCTATTTTACACTCTGTATCACCAATTTTCACCCATACACCAACTCGTTCTGGCACTATGTATCCATCAATCCCAACTTCTGCCAGAGATTTTATTACAACCTCTTCTAGTTGCTTTACATAAAGCCTAATATCGGGCGCGTTTTTATGAAGTTTTTTTAAGTTGATTATAGGGTATATTATACGTTGTCCTACTCCATGATATGTAATCTTGCCACCACGCCCAGTTTCTATGACAGGTATGGACCCTGCATCTATAATATCATCATCATTGGCGCTGCTGCCTTTGGTATAAACATCATTGTGTTCTAAAAACCATACTGTGCCTAATATATCTTTTTTTAAAACTTCAGAATGCATTATATCCATTTGTTTTAAAGCATCTGTATATGCTACTGGTGCTTCGCTATCTATGAATTCAAAGTATGCTTTATTAGTTTTATGCATGTTCAGAAAATTCTCTTTCTATCCAATCCTCACGTACTTTAATATATAAAAATAAGTGAACAGGTTTGCCAAGCAGTTCGCTTATTTTTTTACGTGAGCGTTGACCTATAGCTTTTATTTTGCTGCCTTTAGTTCCTAATGCAATCACTTTTTGCGATTGTTTGTTTACAAAAATACATTGATATATTTTTACAGAATCTTCTGTTTCTTCCCATTTTTCTGTTTCAACTTTTAATGAATAAGGCAGCTCTGCATGTAGTAGAAAAAATGCCTGCTCTCTAGTAATTTCTTCTGCAATAAATCTGATAGGCTTATCCGTGATTTCATCTTCAGCGAACATCCAGTCTGAAGGCACTGCTTTAGACATCAAGAATTTTTTAAAATGATCAACGCCTATATCTTTCAGTGCTGAGATCGGGAAGATTTCTTCAAATACTCCAAGTTCAGAAAGTTCTCCAATCATTGGTAAAAGGGTCTCTTTTGCAACCATGTCTACTTTATTAATGATTGCATATACAGGACGTTTTGTACCTTTGAGTTTTTGAATGATATCGAGATAGGTTTTGCCTTTGAGCTTGTGTACATCTATAATTAAGCAGATAATATCTGCATCATCAAAAGCTGAGAGGGCATTACTTACTATTGCTTTTTCTAATACTCTGCTAGCGCTAAAAATACCAGGCGTATCTATAAATACTATTTGAGTTTTATCGAGCGTGCAGATCCCACGAATATTTTCGCGAGTAGTTTGCACCTTATGTGTGACGATTGATATGTTTTCACCAATAAGTGTGTTTAATAGTGTTGATTTACCAGCGTTTGGTTCTCCAACTATTGCAACGGATAATAATTTTGTTTCGTAATTCATTTTATATTCAATATTTCTATCAGCATGGACGCGGCATCTGTTTCGGCTTTTTTTCTTGAAGTTCCTTTGCCTATTGCACTATCTGTAGTGTTGGGAATTTCGACAGATATCGTAAATTCTTTTTGATGTGCTAATCCAGTTTCGGATTTTACAACATATAAAGGCAAAACGCCATATTTCTTTTGAGCCCATTCCTGTAGAGAGGATTTTGCATCGCGTTCTAGTATATATGCATCATCATTTATATATGGCATCCATAATGGTAGTGCAATAGCTCTTGTTGTTTCAAAGTCACTATCTATGAATATTGCTCCCATCAATGCTTCAACAGCGTTTTCTAATGTTGAGGGATTATTTCTGCCATCCAATGCTTCATCCCCATGATCTAGCTTTAGTGCTTGATCAATTCCTATCTTTTTTCCAATGTCCGCGAGTGTTTTAGTGCGAACCAAATTTGAGTGTATTTGTGATAATTTACCTTCTGCAAACTCTGGGAACTTTTTATATAATTCTTGAGCAACTATCAAATTGACAACATTGTCACCCAAAAACTCAAGCCTTTCATAGCTCTTAATGCTTTTGTTCTTAGAGAGGCTAGGATGGGTTAATGCCTCTTCAATTAACGATTGATTTTTGAATGTGTATTCTATTTTTAAAGACATTATCTAATCACAGAAAACGCTCTGCCCGTATTAAAATGAGTGATAAAATCGATTATAGAGAAATCATCAGACATGAGCAAAAATCTTGCTTTGCCAAGTAATCTATCTGCTGGGACAAATCCCATGTCGTTTAAAAATCTGCTATCGATAGATCTGTTTCTATTGTCTCCCATGAAGAAATAATTGCCTGCAGGCACGGTATATTCTTCTGTTACATCTGGAAATGATAGATGATAGTTTACATTTGCGTCTAGAGTTGAATATGTAAGGCCATTTGGTAAGGTTTCTTTGTATGCATCATAAGTCCTTGTTTCACCAAAATTACCTTTTCTGCTCATCTCTCCTATTAAAGCGCGTTCCACTGGTGTACCGTTTATATGGAGTACGCCATATTTCATCTGTATTTTGTCACCAGGTAAGCCTATTAATCTTTTGATGTAGAATGTTTGAGGGTCTCTGACCCCTTTGAATACAATAATATCGCCGCGTTCAGGCTCTGCATGCATGATTCTACCACTAAATGGACCAAGGCTAAATGGAAATGAGTGTCTGGAGAAACCGTAGCTGTATTTCGAAACGAATAAGTAGTCTCCAACCTGTAATGTTGGAATCATAGATCCTGATGGTATTTTAAAAGGTTCGAATAAAAACGTTCTGAAAATAACTGCTATTAAAACAGCCCAAAATATAGAGACTACAAGCTCTTTATAGTCGAAGTCTGATATGTATGATTGTAACTTTTTAATCACGTTTCGATACCACTGAAATAGGTGAACATAAATATAGCTGCATGATACAAGCGCAAATTATTAAGTCAATAAATAAGATCTTAAAGTGTTGATGAAAGGTGAGTTCGCAATCATAAATTGTGTATTATCCTGAGATTTTCTTTAATGCTGAAAGTGCACGATTTCGTGCTAGCCCATGATCTATAATCGGATTTGGGTATGTGATTCCCATTACAATGCCACAGTTTTGCAGTATATGTTTTGGCGCTTTATGAGGCTCATGTATGTATAAACTTGGAAGATTTTTAAGCTCTGGAATCCATTTTTTGATATATGAGCCCTCAGGGTCAAATTTTTGGCTTTGTAAAGTGGGGTTGAATATCCTGAAATATGGGCTTGAATCTATCCCACAGCCTGCAACCCATTGCCAAGATGCTGAGTTGCTTGCTTTATCCGCATCCAATAATGTGTCGAAGAACCATTTTGCACCATCTTGCCACGATATTAGAAGATCTTTTACTAAGAACGATCCAACAATCATGCGTACTCTGTTGTGCATCCAGCCTGTGTGCCATAATTCACGCATCCCTGCATCCACTATAGGGTATCCGGTTAGGCCTTTTTTCCAAGTATCGAATGTTTTATCATCATAGCGCCACTCCATTTTTTCAAACTGAGGACGTAACGGTTTGTGCTCTATATAAGGGAAGTGGTACAAAGAGTAATAAGCAAACTCTCGCCATGCTATCTCAGATAGAAATTTCCACGCATTATCAGAATTAGTAAGTTGAGATACCTGCATAGATGCGCTCCAAATTTGACTTGGGCTTATTTCTCCAAAATGCAGGTGTGGAGATAGTTTTGAAGTAGAGTTGCTGGATGGTACATCCCGTCCAATTGAGTATTGCGATAACCTGCAGTCTAAGAAATCCTGCAGGCGCTTTTGTGCGTCTGATTCGCCTACGCTCCACTCGCTAAAGCCAACTGACCAATCAGGTTTGTGCGGATGTAAATTCCAACTGCTTAAATCATCTGAGACGATTTCTATAGGAGATTCTTGTATTTTGGGTGTTGGCAAGATTGTGAAATTTGTGATAGAGGCTTTTAAAGAGTTCCAATACGATGTGAAAACCTTGTAATGCTCTCCAGATTTGTTCTTTATTTCCCATGGTTCAAATAGTAGAGAAGCATTAAAGCTTTGACAATCAAGCTGTGCACTGAATCTTGATTTGATCTTTGCATCGCGCTTTATCGAGTACTCGTCGTATAGCCTATTCCAGTAAATACCTGATATATTGTGCTTTGAGCAAATCTCATCTAGTACATCAACAGGGTTGCCACATCTTAAGATAAGGTGAACGCCTTGTTTTAATAAAGATTGTGATAAAGATTCTAAGCTTTTATTGAGCCACCATTTTGATGCAGCACCAATAGCATCATTTGTATCGAGTATAAATAATGGTACAATGTTGCCTTTTTCAGCTGCATGAAAAAGAGCAGGATTATCAGATAGTCTTAAATCTTGTCTAAACCAGACTATGTAGTTATCATTTTTCATATCTTCTTGTGAAAACGAAAGATAATGCGATCGAGCTAAATAGAACGCTTAATATAAATAGTAGTGAGTATTCTATAGGTATATGATGACCATTCATCATAGAAAGCATCTTGATTCCTATGAATATCAAGATCATAGAAATTCCATATTTCAAGTATTTAAAGCGATCTAGGATGCTTGATAGCATAAAATATAGAGATCTTAACCCTAATATTGCAAACATATTAGATGTGAATACAATAAAAGTATCTTGTGTGATTGCGAGTATAGCAGGAATTGAGTCGATCGCGAATATAAGATCAGCCTTTTCTATTAGCAAAAGGCATACGAATAATGGTGTTGCATAGACCTTATTGTCTCGTATAGAGAAAAACTTGTGGCCGTCTAGTTCGTCTGATACACGAACAAATCGTTTTAAAAACCTGATGAGGCCATTGGAAACAGATGTGACTTCTTGAGATGATATGTCGGTAAAAAATATTTTAATTCCGCTGATGATTAGTATTATGCCGAAGACATAAAATATCCACTGGAATTGAGAGAACAAGTATACGCCCCCTAAAATCATTATTAGTCTCATTACAATTGCACCAAGTATACCCCAGAATAATATTCGATGTTGGTATAAAGTTGGTACTTTAAAGTATGCGAATATCATTATAAATACGAAGATATTATCCATGCTGAGCGATAGCTCTACAACATAACCTGTGAAAAATTCCAAGGCCTTATCTCTCCCAGCATAATAGTATATCATGGTGCCAAATACAGATGCAGTAAGAACCCATATGCCAGAAAGAGTAGATGCTTGTTTGAATGATAGTATTTTAGGTTTGCGATCTAATATACCTAGGTCTAATGCTATCACTGTGAATAAAAATATTAAAAATCCTATCCAAAAATATAGTGGGAATGTCATTACATCAAATAGATTGTGTGATATACGTGAGATCATATTTATTTTTATATACTTGTGAAGGTAATTGTTTGACTACATCCATAATAATCACATTCGTCGATGGTAAGCAAAGTGCTGAGATAGAATCGATTTGTGCTGAATATCTTAAACGTATTACATGGAAGATAGCGCTAAATAGGATACAGCCTAGTAAGCATACAGATATTGCATTGGCGAAAAAAGCTGAGACAGATGCGGTGCTTGCTAAGGTGCAAAAATCACAAAATGTTGTGATTCTTACAGAGCACGCAAAACCTATAACATCGCATGATTTTAAAGATTTTATGCAAGACCTTGTGGATTCTCCAAAACAGGTGCATTTTATTATATCTGGAGCTTATGGGTTTGATGACAAGTTGCTCGATATCTCTCATAAAAAGCTGAGTTTGAGCGCTTTGACGTTCCCACATAAAATAGCTAAAATGCTCCTGATTGAGCAGATCTATAGGGCTTACATGATTATCGCTAATAAGCAGTATCATTATTGAGGAACCATTTCTACTTGCAACAAAGCCTACAACAAGCTTAGCGAAATGATTATAGCTAAAACAGTATAACATTTCATACTATTGTCATTCTCGCGCGCCCCTTTGTAATTCTCGCGCGCCCCTTTGTCATTCTCGCGCACCCCTTTGTCATTCTCGCGGCGGCGGGAATTTATAAAAAGCTATATAAACTGGATCCCCATTTTCACGGGGATGACATCGAAAAAGACGAAAATTGAGTA
>JAJTIA010000069.1 GCA_021299995.1 Candidatus Jidaibacter sp.
GGTGGCTTAGAACCAGAATTAATGGGCTTGGGACCTATCCCTGCATCTAAAATGGCCTTAGAAAGAGCTGGATGGGCTGTGAACGATCTTGATCTTATCGAGGCAAATGAGGCTTTTGCTGTACAAGCGATATGCGTAAACAAGCAAATGGGATGGGATACATCTAAAGTCAACGTACTTGGTGGCGCTATCGCATTAGGTCATCCAATTGGTGCATCTGGTGCAAGGGTTCTCGTAACATTGCTACATGAGATGAATAGAAGAAAAGCTAAAAAAGGGCTAGCAACACTATGTATAGGCGGTGGCATGGGAATCGCAATGTGCATAGAAGCAGCTTAAATAAAATCAACCAACCAAAAATGAGGTATATATGTCAAATAGAAGAGTATTGATTACTGGGGGCACAAGAGGAATTGGCGCTTCTGTAGCCCAAGCCTTTAAACAAGCAGGGTATAATGTAGCCGTAAGCTATGCTTCAAATGATGCTGCTGCTCAAGAATTTGAGCGCAACACAGGTATTAAAGCGTTTAAATGGAATGTAGCGAACTTCAATGACTGTCAGGAAGGCATTAGAAGAGCTGAAGAACACTTAGGTGGCAATGTAGAAGTATTGATAAACAATGCAGGTATCACACGTGATGGTATGATGCATAAGATGCCACAAGATAACTGGAATGACGTTATCATAAATAATCTGAGCTCTGTTTTCAACATGTCACGTAATGTAATAGATAAAATGCGTGAAAACAAATTTGGCCGTATCATCAGCATGAGCTCTGTAAATGCAAATGGCATGATGGGACAAACAAACTATTCTGCAGCAAAGGCAGGTATAGAAGGGTTCACAAAGGCTCTAGCACTGGAAAGTGCTCGCTCTGGGATCACAGTTAATGCTGTAGCGCCTGGGTATATTAATACGGAGATGGTTGCTGCCGTGCCTCAGGATGCACTTGCAAATATTATAGCGAAAGTGCCTGCTGGAAGGTTAGGTGATGCGTCTGAGATTGCTAACACGATCTTATTTTTAGCTCAGGATAATTCTGCATTTATTACTGGTGCTGTTGTACCTGTAAATGGTGGTTTGCGCACCTAATAATCTAGACAGACTGACAAAAAACGATGCGGCGTAAAAATACTTTATTATAAGTATCGCCGCATCACAAACTTTACAGCAGCTTAACTCATCAATCACCAACAAGTGCATTTACAAACTGCTCAGCATTGAACTTGTCCAAGTCTTCAACCCTCTCACCTATGCCTATATTGTATATCGGAATTTTCATCTTATCTGCAATTGCAATCAGCACACCAGCTTTTGCGGTACCATCTAGCTTTGTCACAATAATCCCTGTAATTTTCACAGATTTTGAAAATGTATCTGCTTGCATCAAGGCATTTTGACCAGTTGTTGCATCTAGCACCATTATTGTATGGTGTGGAGCATTTTCATCAATCTTTTTTATAACGCGATCTATCTTAACGAGCTCATCCATAAGGTTTTGCTTGTTATGCAAGCGTCCTGCTGTATCTATCAGCACAACTTCTACCTCTTCCTCTTTAGCCTTTTGTATAGATTGATAGGCAACACTTGCTGGATCAGCATTTGGTGCACCAGTAAAAAACTCACACCCTACTCTTTCCGCCCATACTTTTAGCTGATCTACTGCTGCTGCTCTAAATGTGTCGCATGCAACCAACATAACTTTTTTGCCAGCAGTGTGATATTTCGATGCTAATTTACCTGCTGTTGTCGTCTTACCATTTCCGTTCACACCGCACATCATAATAATGGTTGGGGATGCGACAAGAGATATATTGGCCTCTAACCCATCTAGCTTTTTTAGTAACTTAGATTTTATCTCATGCTTGATTTCATCCTGGAAGTCTTCAGTCACAAATTTATGCTTTGAAAGCGCGTTCGAAATCTCGAGAGCGACAGACCCTAAATCTACCTGCAGCAGCATGTCCTCAAACTCTTCCAAAGTAGATGCATCTATTTTTTTTGCACTTACTAAGCGCGATATACCTACCTTAATACCAGAAGATGTTTTTGTAAGCTTATCTTTTAATTTACCAAACCAACTCATTTTGCATACACAATATTATTAATGCCTCACAATCTAGTGTTTGACACATACTAATTCAAGCGCTTTTACAATCTAGCTATTGGATGCTCGCCATTTGTAGGATGCTTCAATTCTAATAAATCAGATAGATTTGGAACACCTTTGTTTTTTTCCATAGCTTCTTTTGCTTTCATTAATGCAATATCGAGCATATAAGACATTTCTTTGACATGGTTTTCAAATTCTATTCCTAAAGAAATATCCTCTCTGTATAATCTGTATGCAATTGGAGCAGCACAAGTTTTATACATTATAGCATCATGCATAGAGGGTATTGCCTTTGTGTCGCAAAACAAATATTTCCAGCTTTCGATAAGTTCTTTTGCCATACCAGTTCTTCTACGCAACAAAGCTACTACGCCAGAGCTTTGCCACCAATAATAAGCACTAGATATATTTTTTTTATTGGCAATTACATGGTCTAGCATACTAGAAGCTTGAAGACCAAATGCGTTATTAGATAAATCAATATGAGTAAGATTATTGTTTTTAGCAATGCACATTGCAATATATTCTGCTGCTGTGCCACCAACATCATTCTTTTTTAAATTTAAAGATAATAAACCTTTATTCACATATAGTCCTGATGCTATACTTCTCGCCTCCTCATCCGAGAGATACGACCCTGATAAATCTAAAAATCTTAATACCTTATTTGAAATCAACATCATAGTAATGCTGCTAGCACATGATTTATGATGATCTTTCTCAAGCGTGATTTTCAATTTCCTCACAACACTATTATAACGCATTGCATACAACACATCTTCTAGATCTTGATTAATTAATCCAGATAAATGCAGCTCTTTTATCTCAGGATCATTACGCTCTAGCATAGATATTAACTGCTTTGTATTTTCGTACATATAAATCACTTATAAAATAGTTTTGTAAATCGCTTTTACTACTTAGAAATAAAAAAGCAATACAGATATTTCTTAATAATCCTTGTCTTCACCTTATTGCATTTTTATTACATATTGACTTTTATATCATTTACGATATAGCAGCTTATACAGAATTTTTATATTTCAGACATGAATAAATTCATAGATGCAGCCGTAGATGCGTTAAGTGGCGTTGTAAAAGATGGGCAAACCATTATGGTTGGTGGGTTTGGGCTGTGCGGCATACCTGAGAATCTGATCGCCGCACTCAAAATACTTCAAGTAAAAGATCTCACAATTATTAGTAACAATTGCGGTGTTGATGATTTTGGACTCGGTATTTTGCTACAATCTAAGCAAATAAAAAAGATGATTTCATCTTATGTTGGTGAGAACAAGTTATTCGCTCAGCAAGTATTATCTGGAGAAATCGAAGTGGAATTAATGCCTCAAGGCACACTCGCAGAACGTATTCGTGCAGGTGGTGCAGGCATACCTGCTTTTTACACACCCACAGGAATTGGCACTGTTGTAGCAGCTGGCAAAGAGCATAAAAAATTTGGCAACAAGGAATATATTATGGAACACTGGTTGAAAGCAGACATATCTCTTATTAAAGCATGGAAAGGTGATGCATTCGGCAACCTTGTCTATAGAAAATCTGCGCGGAATTTCAACCCTATTATGGCAACTGCGGCAGAGAGGGTGATAGCAGAGGTTGAAGAGCTTGTGCCTGTTGGTTCTCTAGATCAAGATTTGATACACACACCTGGTATTTATATAGACAAAATGATTCAAGCAAAAAGCGAAAAACGAATAGAGAAAGTGAGGCTAGCAGCATAAAATATGGCATGGAATAAACATGAAATGTGTAAAATAGCAGCTGAGGCAGAATTTAAAAACGGCCAATGTGTTAATCTAGGAATCGGTATACCTACAGAGATGTCTAATTATATACCATCTAATATCGACATTATATTGCATAGCGAAAATGGATTACTTGGTTTAGGTCCTTACCCAAGCGAAACTCAGCTAGATCCAGACCTGATAAACGCAGGAAAAGAAGCGGTAACAATCTTATCGCACGGCTCGTATTTCGATAGCGCAGAGTCTTTTGCAATGGTTCGTGGTGGCCATATAGACCTTACAGTGTTAGGTGCATTGCAGGTCTCATCCTCTGGTGATTTATCTAACTGGACTATCCCTGGTAAAATGATAAAAGGCATGGGTGGCGCAATGGATCTTGTAGCCGGTGCAAAACGTGTTGTTGTAGTGATGGAGCATACATCTAAAGATGGAGAACCAAAGATACTAAATCAATGCACATTCCCCTTAACTGGCAAGCGCGTAGTCAATCGGGTTATCACAGAGCTTGGAATCTTTGATATAAGAGATGATAAAATATATGTTAACCAAATCGCAAACGGTACATCACTTGACGAGATAAGAGCAAAAACCGAAGCATTGATCTACAGCTGATGTTATAGATTGTTTTCCTCTGGAAATTTCAATATAATGCCAATATTATAAACTGATTTGCACATAGGTAAGAAAAATCAGGAATATTGGAATCACAAATTACTTAATGCTGTTAAAGAAAAGAATACTACAGGGATATCAAAAGCTATAAAAAATGGTGCTAATCTAGAATGTGCAGATCAGGACACACTACAAAAACCATTACATATTGCAGCATATAGCGGGCATGCAGATGTTGTCATTATTTTGATACAAGCAGGAGCAGACGTTAACGCTCAGAATAAGTTGGGCAAAACTCTATTAGATTTAGCTCATTCAACTTTTAATGCTCTTAATTCATTAGCTTCAGGTAATTTACATAAACAGCAAAAAATTATAACTTTATTAAAAGACAAAGGTGCTAAGTGCCATAATGACTATGGTATAATACCATTTTTACCACCTATAATAACAGCTGTTTCATTATGCATATTAACATCTAACCATGCAGCCCACGCATGCTTTAGCGGTCTATCTTTCTTAGGCTCAATAATGTACACTAAGAATAAAGATAGAGCAGCTCTAAGATCTGTATCTGCTTGTTTAGCACTTATAGCAAATAAAGTTGAAGATTGCGATTATATGTGATATAGTAAAAGGAAAATGTCAGAATCATATAGTCAAGATTTCAGAAGAAAAGTAATAGAGCATGTTAAGAAAGGGAATAGTTGTCATAGTGCTTCTATGAAATTTGAAATTGCTTCAAATACGGTAAGAAATTGGTACAAGAGATACAAATTAGAGGGGAATTTTTTAGCAAGGAAAGTAGGTGGTAAAAAAGGTAGACTAAGCAAAGAGGAAGTTGAGAGTTATGTAAGGACAAACCCTAATTTTATTTTATCTGATATGGGTAAGCATTTTGGGATGAGTGGGCCAGGTGCTTTGTACTGGCTGAAGAAGCTAGGCTATAGCTATAAAAAAAAGACTTCACCTATGTGGAAGCAAGCGAAGAAAAGAGAAGTCAGTATAAAGGATTGATCAAAGATATAGAAATAGAAAAGCGTGTATATATTGATGAAAGAGGCATAGATATTGCTATTTGCAAAGATAGAGGACGTGGTAAGAAAGGAGAGAAGTTGATTGGTAAAAAGAGTGGGAAATATTATTAAAGAACAAATATTATTGCTGGGTTAGTGAATAACAAATCGATAGCCCCAATGGTATTTAATGGGTCATGTAATACAGAATTATTTGAAATTTGGGTAGAAAAACTTCTGATAAAAGAGCTAAAGGCAGGTCAGGTTGTTATGATGGACAATGCTGCTTTTCACAAATCTAAAAAGACGAAAGAATTGATAGAGTCTGTTGGATGTAGATTGATATTTGTACCTCCATATTCACCTGATTTAAATCCGATAGAGAAATTCTGGGACAATATGAAACGGTGGATTAAGGAAAACATTACGCAATTTAATCAATTATTCTATGCATTAACAGCTTTCTTTAAACCGCAATCCTCATCTTAATTTACTATAAATCAGTCTATATGCGACAGACCTTTAAAGAGATTATAAAAGATATTGAAACCCATCCTAATTTTCAGGTTGTAAATTTATCTTCACAAAAGTTGAATGCAGACAATGTTGTAGAATTATGTAGGGCTTTAAAATCAAGTGCTAGCATATCGCACTTACACTTTAGTGAATGTAGCATTCAAGGTCGGGTTTCTGTAAAGGAAATTACTACTTATTTAGCTGGGAATAGAACTTTAAAGAGTTTGAATTTATCGGCAAACTTTATATTAGATGAATCGATGAATTTGATATTGTGATTTATCTTTGAACAGCCTTAGAAAAGATTCTATTCCAAAGATTGAAAGCTTGTTAAGGTTTAATACATCGCTTCGGACTCTCTTTCTACTAAGAAATCCAATCTATCCGGATGGTGCTAAGTTTATAGCAAAAGGTTTAAAGCATAATAGCGCATTACCAATGTTGTAAAAGCTATGTATTTATGTGATGAGACAATATCTAGAGGGTAGAAAAATAGAAGAAAAGCTTGACAAAAAGTATTAAGAATAAATGTTAGTATTATTGTCTAGATCCAAATATTTTGCTTGATATTATGGGTAATGTCATGTATTAAGATGTTTCTAACTTCACGGGGCATAGCGCAGTCTGGTAGCGCATCTGGTTTGGGACCAGAGGGTCGGGAGTTCGAATCTCTCTGCCCCGACCATCTTTTTTTATATAAATATTACTAAAGCTTCTCTAAGATATATTATATGTGTAATTCGTTGCAATTTTATAGACTGTCATTTGATTTGAAATTTTGTAAAAAATAGCTTTGACAGTGTTAATTTAGTATGTATAATGCTAGTTGAGTTTTGACTACTCTTATATTTGTAAATCGTGTAAAAGCGATACGCCTTAGAAAGGCAGCTGCAATAATCCTCTAAAAATTAATTTTGTGAGCGTATATAGAGAGTTAGCCTAAAATTAGGTATAAGGCTCAGTATAAACGCTATATTTTTAAGGAGAATATTATGAATAGTGGTACAGTAAAATGGTTTAACGCAACAAAAGGCTTTGGTTTTATTCAGCCAGACCAAGGTGGGCAAGATGTATTCGTACACATCTCTGCTGTTGAGCGTTCTGGCCTCAAAGGTTTAAATGAAGGTCAAAAAGTTGTATTCGATTTAGCAACAGATAAAGGCAAAACATTTGCAGAAAATATCAAGCTTGCATAATAAGTAAAGAATTTAATAATAACAAATAATGCGCCAATAGGTTTGTATGTTATATACGAACTTATGGCGCTTTCATTGAAGATACATATGACAAATTTTAATACATTAGGTCTACCAGATAAACTGGTAAACAATCTAACACATCTAAATTTTATTAATGCAACGCCTATACAGGCGGCAGCAATACCTGTTGCTCTTGCTGGTAATGATGTGATGGGAACTGCCCAAACAGGAACAGGCAAAACAGGTGCATTCGGTATACCGTTGATCGTATATTTATTGAATAACCCTCAAGGTGTTGCAGTAGTAATCACTCCTACTAGAGAGCTTGCAGCTCAGGTGGAAGATCAACTAAGAAAGATTTGTGGGCCCAATATTCCTATAAATACAGCTTTATTGATCGGAGGCGCTCCTATGTGGAAGCAAAATGAACAGCTTCGTAGGTCTCCGCGCTTAATAGTTGGCACTCCTGGTCGTATTAATGACCATTTAGAACGCCGCAGTTTGAAGCTAAAAAATACAGGATTCCTTGTGCTTGATGAAACAGATCGTATGCTTGATATGGGATTTGGTATACAGATTGATCAAATTTTAAAACATATGCCTCAAGAACGACAAACTCTTCTTTTCTCTGCAACTGTGCCGAGTAATATTATGAAGTTATCTTCTAAATATTTGAAAAACCCAGAGCGTATATCAACAGGAGAGGTGAATGCCCCAGCAGCATGTGTAAAGCAAGAGACATTGCAGATCACAGAAGAGAAAAAATATGATCAGCTTCTTTTAGAGTTAAATCAAAGGGAAGGGAGTATCCTAGTGTTTGTGAAAACAAAGTGGGGCGCTGATAAAATGGCAAAAAAATTGCGTATCCTTGATCATAGAGCCGATGCAATTCATGGTGACCTCAAGCAAAACAAGCGTGATCAGGTTATCCGTTCATTCCGTAATAAGCATAGCCGCATCATGGTTGCGACAGATATTGCAGCAAGAGGTCTAGATATACCTCATATAGAGCATGTGATTAATTATGACCTACCTCAATGCCCAGAAGATTATATACACCGTATAGGCCGTACTGGTCGTAATGGAGCAGAAGGAGAGGCGGTCAATTTAGTTGCTCCTCAAGATAAGAAAAAATGGTTTGCAATTCAACGCATGCTTAATCCAAATGAAAAAGTGGATCGTAGCAATACGCGTGATGGCGATCATATGAGAAAAAAACCTAGCAATAAAAAGCCTAAAAATAGATTTGGTGATAGACGTAAAAAAAGCAGGTATTAAAAACAATAAAAATAGCAACAGTGTACTTAGGATAAGCAATTCTCCTTTGAACCTGTTGCTTTTGTTTTTTCATAGAGCAATCTTGTACAAGATCTCTATAAATGAGCTGGCATAGAAGTGCTTCACTGATTTGAGAAAAATCTAAGCCTACGATAACTTTACTATATAGCTTCAGCTCCAGAGATTATCTCTATCAGTTCTTTTGTGATATAGGCTTGCCTTGTACGGTTATATAAAAGATTTAGATCTTTAATCATATCGCCGGAATTACGTGTAGCATTATCCATAGCTGTCATCCTTGCACCGTGCTCACTAGCACTGCTTTCAAGCATAGAGTTGAAGACCTCAATGCATAAATGTTTGGGCAACAATGTTTCTACAATTTTTTCCTCTGATGGCTCAAAATCAGAAGTAGAATATGAGTCACACACACTTTGATGATATTGCAATGGGATAATTTGCTTTGATACTGGGACTTGTGAGATAGCGGAATTGAACTTATTAAACACAAGAGCGCAAGAATCAAACGATCCTTTGATGAACTCATCGGTAATAAACTCTCCTATCTTGACAGCATCATCATAGTTAACGCCTTTGCGTGTAAGCCCATCAAAAGATTTTATAATCTTTTCTTTATGCTGGATTTTTAATAAGTCATTTGCTTTTTTACCTATGCATAGCAATTTTACTCGCTTGCCTTCTGATTCCAATTTCCTAATTGAGCTTTTTACAAGTTTTACCAAGTTTTGATTAAATGCACCACATAACCCTCTATCTGAAGATATGCATACTAAAAGGTGTACTTTCTCATTTTCTTTAGGAAATAGTATATCAAAAATTGTGCCTGGGTTTGGTAAAATAACTGGCGCTAAAGAATGTATTACATTTTCTAAGCGCTCAGCATATTCAGATGCCGCTTGAGACTTTGCTCTAGCCTTTTTCAATTTAGATACTGCAACCATTTTCATAGCTTTTGTAATCTTTTGAGTAGATTTAATACTGCGAATACGTTGCTTTAATGACTTTAAAGATGGCATACTATGCAAAAACCTTATTAAATTCTTTCACTATGTTATGCAATTTCTCTTCATTTTCTTTGCTGATAGCAGCGTCAAGCTTAATAGCAGAGTACAAATCTTTATGATTTGTTTTTACATGATCCAAGAGTGATTGCTCAAATCTTTTAATATTAGGTAGTGCTATGTTATCTAAATAGCCTTTTACACCAGCAAATATCGATATAACCTGATCTTGCACTTGAAACGGAGAGTATTGCGCTTGCTTTAATAGCTCTGTAAGTCTAGCACCACGTGCTAACAAGCTTTGAGTAGCTTGATCTAGATCTGACCCGAACTGTGCAAATGCTTCCATCTCACGGTATTGGGCTAATTCAAGCTTAATAGAGCCTGCAACTTGTTTCATGGCTTTGACTTGAGCTGCAGAACCAACACGGCTCACAGATAAACCAACGTTGACAGCAGGTCTTACACCTTTATAGAATAGCTCTGATTCTAAGAAAATCTGACCATCTGTAATAGAAATCACGTTTGTTGGAATATAGGCAGATACATCACCAGCTTGTGTTTCAATGATAGGTAATGCAGTAAGTGAACCAGCGCCCATATCATCAGACATCTTAGCTGCACGCTCAAGTAGACGTGAGTGTAGATAGAATACATCACCAGGATAAGCTTCACGGCCTGGTGGTCTACGAAGCAATAGTGACATCTGGCGATAAGCTATCGCATGTTTACTTAGATCATCGTATACGATTAGAGCATGCATAGCATTATCTCTAAAGAATTCACCAATAGAGCAGCCTGTGTACGGTGCTAAGAATTGTAATGGAGCTGGATCAGAAGCAGTAGCTGACACAATGATGGAATAGTCCATCGCACCAGCTTCCTCAAGTTTCTGCACTATTTTAGCAACTGTTGAGCGTTTTTGACCGATTGCAACATAAATGCAATAAAGTGTTTTGTCTTTCTCTCCATCGATAAACGCTTGCTTCTGATTCAAAATTGTATCTATGGCAATAGTTGTTTTACCTGTTTGTCTATCACCAATAATAAGCTCTCTCTGGCCTCGACCAATTGGAATCAAGCTGTCTATAGCCTTGATACCTGTTTGTACAGGCTCGTGTACAGATTTTCTTGCAATAATTCCCGGAGCTTTTATTTCTACTTTTCTATATTCAACATTTTTTAAAGGGCCTTTGCCATCAATTGGATTACCTAAAGGATCCACAACTCTACCGAGCAATCCTTTACCAACGGGGACCTCAACAATTTGCTTTGTACGCATTACTGTGCTGCCTTCAACTACGTCTCTGTCTGAGCCAAAAATTACGATACCCACTGAATCTGTTTCCAAGTTCAATACCATTCCTTTTGTGCCAGATGAGAATTCAACCAATTCGCCAGACTCAACATTGTCTAAGCCATAAGCGATAGCTACACCATCCGATACACGGATAACGTGGCCCACTTCTTTAAGCTCATCCTGAGGAGCAAAAGATTGGATCTTTTCTAATAACACTGTTGAAATTTCAGATGCTTTCATACTTACTGTTCCTGTTTTAACTATTTAATAATGATCTCTTTAACGATTGAAGCTTTGCTTTTAACGAGCAATCAAACATCATAGAATTAAAATACATTCTTGCTCCGCCGATGATAGATTTGTCATAACCTTGATGTATTTTGATCTTGGAGCCGAATACCTTTTCAAAAGAATTAGATAAATTATCCAATTCTTTATTGTTTATATTATTGGTCGTAACCAATTTGATTACTGTGTATCCAGCGGTCTTCAATGAAATGTCTAGATATAGGTCGATTATATCAGCTAGGTTGCTGATTCTATTGTTCTTAACCAACAGCATGACAAAATTTCTCAGCATATCAGACACATTGAGGTTCTGCAAAATCTCAGACCAAACAGCAGCTTTCTTTTTGTATGGTAAATTTTTGTTTAATGCGATTGGCATATTTTTTTTAAGCTCAATGCAAAGGGCGCGTAGGCCTTCCAATTCTTTTGCTATATCATCAGCGCAACCTTTACCCTGCGCGGATGTTAGCAAAGCTTGAGCGTAACGTTTAAGAATTAAATTGATATTTTGCATGCTAAACTCTAAAATTCTGGGTAGAATAGTTATCATGAATTATAAATTAATTCAAGTACACATCAAAAAACACTGATGATTTTTTTATAGTGTAATTGCAAGGACAAAGTTGTGAGAATAAAAGAAGATATAAAAAGTAGATTAATGCCTTCAAAAATTATAGGCCAAAAGGTGAATTTAAAACAAAAAACATCTGGCGAATTTTTAGGTCTATGTCCATTTCACAATGAAAAAACTCCTTCTTTTAGTGTGAGTGATAATAAAAAATTTTATCACTGCTTTGGATGTGGTGAGCACGGAGATATATTTGAATTCTTAGTAAAAACTACAGGAATGCAATATCAAGACGCCTTAGAGCGCTTAGCTGCTGAAGCTGGTGTGACAATACCAAAAAAGCGCGAAATTGCAGCTGTGGATAGAAAGATCAAGGTGATGGAGTCGATATACGAAGAAGCGACTGTGTTTTTTGAAAAGGCATTGCGTGAACCTGTTGGTAGATCTGCATTAAAATACGTTAAAGATCGAAAACTATCCGAAGAGACTATTAAGGAATTTAGACTGGGCTTTGCTCCTATCGATATCAGAAGCTTTATTGAATATATGCACTCCAAGTTTACACAAAGCGATCTGCTGGAATCTAAGTTATTTATGAAATCACCAAAAGGTGAAGTGTTTTGCCTATTTAGAAACAGGGTGATATTCCCAATTTCTAGCTTGCAAGGCAAAACTATCGCATTTGGTGGTAGGGCGATGTCTGATGAGATGAAGCCAAAATACATCAACTCGACAGATACGCCATTATTTAAGAAAGGAGAGGGGCTATATTCTCTGAATCGTGCAAAGGTTAACATCAAGACTACTGGTGCTATAGTGGTAGTAGAAGGTTACATGGATGTGATTTCTATGTATCAGGCTGGCTTTAAAGCCGCTGTTGCACCACTTGGTACTGCTTTAAAATCTCAGCAAATAGAGATGTTATGGAATTATTGCGCAGAACCAATACTTTGCATGGACGGAGATGTTGCGGGTAAAAAAGCTGCTTTTAAATCTGCACTTTGTGTGTTACCAATAATATCTGCTGATAAGAGCATTAAGATTGCTCAAGTGAATGGGGCAAAGGATCCAGATGAGCTTATTTCGATATCTGGCAGCACTGGTATGGCAAATGTTTTGAAAGACTCGAAGGTGCTATCGCAGTATATTTTTGATTATATGCGCAGCGACTATAATCTAAAAGTGCCAGAAGATGTGGTGAAGTTGAAGTCTGATCTTGCAACGATCGCAGAGTCTGTGGGTGATACATCTATTAAGCGAGAGTTTGATCAGTTTTTCAAAAATAAGTTATTTGAAAGCAAGCGGCTGAATTTTAAATCAAATAAAGATTCATCTCAAAACGCAGCGAATATAATGGCCGCAATAAGGCATGAGCTTAATCATAGTAAGGATATATTGAATGTGATATCATACTTTCCAGAGATTTTGGCGGATAATGCGATTTTAGAGCAATTTATCAATTTAAACTTTGAGGATGCTAAGATGGATTTTCACAGGCGTGATATCTTGAATAAATTTGAAGCTCAAGATTTTTCAAAGCATAGCGATCTTGAAGCTGTTAAATATCCTGATTTACAGATTAAAACAGTTGAGGAAGCCAAAGTTTGTGTTATAAGACTATTTAGGCTTAATAATCTTGAAATGATAACAGAAGAAATAAATTATTTGGTGGATGAGCTTAATAAGCATCCAGATCAGTCTGTTTTCATTAGGTTGACTCATCTAAAACAAGCCGAAGAAGAATTGAAAAAAGATTTAGGAATTATATAGATGTCAAAAAAGAAGCAGAATCAAGCGGCTCCTGAGAGTAATAATGCTATATCAGTTAATAAAAACTTAACTGATTTGTTAGATCAAAAAAGAGGTACAGGCTTTGTTACTTACGATGAACTGAGCAAAGTATTAGACTCTGATGGAATATCTGCAGAAAAGATAGATGATGCAATCTCGTTCTTTACAGACGAAGGGATTAAAATCTCTGATCGCGATCAAGAAGAAGACGAGATGTACATAGAGTCTAATTTCACTGAGGAAGAAGAAGAGGAGGAAGCATCAGAAGAAGATGAGTCTCTGAGGAGTGATGACCCTGTACGCAGATATCTAAAAGAAATGGGCCATGTTGAGCTACTATCTAGAGAAGGCGAAGTAGAGATAGCAAAAAGGATAGAAGAAGGTCGTGACATGATGATTCGTGCGCTCTCTACAACTCCTATGGCTTTGCGTGCTTTTGTTAAATGGTACGATAATCTTATTAATGAAAAAATATTGCTTAGAGATATTTTGGATTTAGATGCGACATATACCAAAGAGTTTGGAAAAGATTTTCCAGAAGATGAAGTTGTAGAAGTAGATGATACTTTGAGCAATTTAGATTTAGAAGATGATAAAGAAGATGTCTCTGAAGACAAAGAAGCATCTGAAAAAAGCGATGATGCTGAAGATGGTGAAGACGATGATGCTGAAGACGTTGAAGAAGGTTATGTTGAAGATGAAGATGAAGAAAATCCTTCTTTAATCAGCATGGAAGCTGAACTAAGACCAAAGATGATGGAATTGTTTGGTGACCTTGCAAAGATCAGTAGCAAGCTTATAGATATGCAACAAGATATGCTGCTTGATGCTATACATGGTGATAAGCCAGATGAAAAACTTAAGAAGGAATATCAAAATTATTGTGATAATATTTCAGAGATCATACAGTCTGTAAGGCTGCACGAATCTCAAATAGAAGAGATGCTCACTAATATCTATGGACAAAATAAAAGAATTATAGGTGTAGAAGCTGGCATATTTAAAATTGCTGATTATCATAAAGTAAATAGATCTGCATTATCTGGCTCTTATAAAGGAAACGAGCTAAATCCTAAATTGATAGATATATTAGCTAAGTCGAAAACAAAAAATATCGATAAAATGCTTTCTGCAGATACTGACAGAATTAAAAAAATCCAAGACGATGTTACAGACATTGCAAGAGAAATTGGTTTAGATGTTTTCTCGTTCAATGAACTTGTAAACTCAATACAGCGTGGTGAGCGTCAGTCTACAAGAGCTAAAAAAGAGATGATTGAAGCAAACTTACGGCTTGTTATATCGATCGCGAAAAAATATGCAAATAGAGGTCTGCAATTCCTAGACTTGATCCAAGAAGGAAATATAGGTTTGATGAAAGCTGTAGACAAGTTTGAATACAGAAGAGGGTACAAATTTTCTACATATGCAACATGGTGGATTAGGCAGGCGATCACTCGTTCTATTGCTGATCAGGCACGTACTATACGTATTCCTGTACATATGATAGAGACGATAAACAAGATAATGCGTACAACTCGCCAGATTGTACACGATACAGGTAGAGATCCTACACCTGAAGAGATTGCAGATAAATTGGGCATGCCTGTGGATAAAGTGCGTAAAGTATTGAAGATCGCTAAAGAGCCCATGAGTTTGCAAGATCCAGTTGGTGATGATGAAGGCAGCTTCTTTGGTGACTTTATTGAGGATAAGAATGCGATTCAGCCTTTAGACGCTGCGATTCTTTCTAACTTACGTGAGGTAACAACAAAGGTTTTATCTTCTCTTACTCCGAGAGAAGAGCGTGTAATCCGCATGAGATTTGGTATTGGTACAAATACAGATTACACATTAGAAGAAGTTGGTAAATTGTTCTTAGTAACACGTGAGCGTATTAGACAGATTGAAGCTAAAGCACTTAGAAAGTTAAGACATCCAAGCCGTTCTAAGAAGTTGCGTGGTTTTTCAAAAACCAGTTAAGCCAAACTATTATAACCTTGAAAAAGATGTGTGTTTGAAATAACATGCATGTTAAAATAGATATTGCGTAAGTTATATGTCATTAGAGTCCAAGTTTTCTAAAATTATTGAGCGTTTTGAATCATTAAACGACAAGATGATGGATCCATCTGCTATGTCTCAACAGGAGTATGCAAAGATTTCCAAAGAACATTCTGACCTTAAGGACATTGTGGATTTGGCAAAGGCTCATAATAAGGCTATGCAAGGTCTAGAAGATGCCCACACTATGCTTAAAGATCCAGGGCTTGATCAAGAAATGAAAGACATAGCATACGAAGAAGTGAACGCGCTTAATCAAGCCATTGAAGAGCTAGATGAGAAGATAAAAATAGCGCTTTTGCCAAAAGATGAAGCCGATGCGAAAAATGCTATTCTTGAGATAAGAGCAGGCACTGGTGGTGACGAAGCAGCACTTTTTGCGTCAGTGTTATTCCGTATGTATCAAAAATATGCAGATCGCAAAGGATGGAAGATCGAGGTACTAGCGATGGCACAAACCGGCTTAGATGGTTATAAAGAAATATCTGCGCTTATCAGTGGTAAAGATGTGTTTGCTAACCTCAAGTTTGAATCGGGTGTGCACCGCGTACAACGGGTTCCTGAGACAGAATCAAGCGGTAGGATACATACATCAGCTGCAACAGTTGCTGTGCTCCCAGAGGCAGAAGAGATAGATATTAAGTTCAATGAAGCGGACATTCGTGTGGATGTATACCGGGCAAGTGGTGCAGGCGGTCAGCACGTTAATACAACAGACAGTGCCGTGCGTCTTACTCATATACCAACTGGCTTAGTCGTTACAATGCAGGATGAGAAATCTCAGCACAAAAACAAAGCCAAAGCGATGAAGATTTTACTTTCTAGGCTATACGATTTTGAACGTCAAAAAGCTGATGCAGAGCGCTCTCAGATGAGAAAAGGTCAGGTAGGTTCGGGTGATAGATCTGAACGTATTAGAACATATAACTATCCACAGAGCCGTATTA
>JAJTIA010000001.1 GCA_021299995.1 Candidatus Jidaibacter sp.
AGCTGTAAATTTACTCGCTTTGGGTGTGTCTGATATTGATTTGTCGATAGTATGCATTATGTAGTGACAGGATAATTGGGGTCTGAGTGCTGATAAAAAGTCATATCAGAGGTATAGAAAATGTTTGGAATCAAGTAAAGAGACAGATTCCAAAATTTCACGGTATACCAAAGGAGCATTTTGGATTGTTTTTTAAGGAATATGAATGAAAATTCGATAATCCAAATTCTAAAATTTAGCTATCAATTTTTGTCTAATTATCTGAGATTTTGTTTTCCTGATTCGATTTGTGCATAGTCTAGTACTATTGCATTTGCTATTCCGGTGACCTTTGTATGCTGTTGAATGAAATAAGATTCATAATTTGCTAATAATAAGGTCATTGTAGGTGACGCAGATAGATCTAAGGGTTTCTTTCCACAATCTGTCCTAATAAAAGGGTTTGCATTCAATGCAATCAATAGACGGGAGATTTCGATATTATTAAATAATGCTGCAATATGTAGAGCTGTTGTACCGTACTGATTTGGTACATTTAAAGATGCTCCATTTGATATAAGTGCTGCTGCCGCATTATTTTTACCCATCATGATTGCAGTGCTCAGTGGTGTAAGGG
Organism: Candidatus Jidaibacter sp.; assembly: GCA_021299995.1. Lineage (GTDB taxonomy): Bacteria > Pseudomonadota > Alphaproteobacteria > Rickettsiales > Midichloriaceae > JAJTIA01. Next base: position 617 of record JAJTIA010000001.1, read on the forward strand.
ACAATAAATCTTGTGCGTTTTTATCGGCATTATGATCAATTAAGATCTGTATTGCAGTGATATTATCCAGTTGCGCAGCGCAATGTAGGGGTGTTAAGCCTTGATTGGTGGGCTTATTGATTAGATATGGCGCAACTGATATGAAATTAAGTAATTCTGTTACTTGATAGCTTGATATAGCAAAGTGCAATGATGTATATCCTTGAGGCCATGATAAAGATAAAAGGTTTAGAGGTTTTTGATATCTTAAATGGTATAAATAAATGATCTGGCTCATCTCATTATTTTTGCAAATCGATATAGGGCTTTTATTATTGATTGATGTGATGAATGGATTGGCATGATTTTGAAGTAGTGTAATTAAAGTATCTTTGGATTGTTTCCAGCTCGCGATATACAAAGGTGTTCTTCCATATTCATCTTGTGCATCGATATTTGCTCCTTTAGCTAATATACCATCTATTACATGTGACCAATTTCTAGAAGCAGCGTAGTGCAAAGATGTGAGGCCTCCAGGGTATTCAAAACTCGATAGTGCATCTGGATGAATAGATTCATTTTCGTACTTGACTAACAATTCTTTTATAACTGGATTATCTGATGAATCTTTAGGGCTTGCTCCATTGTGAGAAAGAATGAAAGGATTTGCTTTTGAGTCAATTAATAGTTTGATAATATTAAGACCATTAATATCATGCTTTTGTACTGCAAAATGTAATGGTGTAAGACCATCGTTATTTTGAATTGATGTCTTGCATCCTTTTTTGAGTAGTAAACTTACAACCTCTATATCTCCGTTGTAAGCCGCGTAATGTAAAGGTGTACGGCCAGACTTGTCTTGAGCATTTATACTGCCGCCTTGATTAATTAATGCAAGAATATATTCTCTGTTCTTAGTTATATCTGTGAGTTGAGCAGGTGCTCTGCCAAAATCCCTTGTTAATGATTTATCTTGCATAGTGTGCCAATAATGTATTTTTGGTGCATTATACACGCAAATCTCGATAAAAAAAGCAAAAATGCAATTTTTTTTATAAATAAAGCTTTTTTTGGCTACTTTTCTATGTTTTTTTGAGCAACCGGGGTCAATAGCAGATGTAATTCACGCAACTGCTTTTGAGTGGCTACAGAAGGAGCTCCCATCAAAAGATCTTGAGCTTGCTGATTTAAAGGGAAGCATATTACTTCACGTATGTTTGGCTCATCGGCTAAAAGCATCACTATTCTATCGATTCCAGGGGCAAATCCGCCATGCGGAGGAGCACCATATTTGAATGCATTGATTAACGCAGGAAATTTGTTGTCTACAACTTCTCTGCCGTAGCCTGCAATCTCAAATGCTTTGTACATAATTTCTGGCTTATGGTTTCTTATTGCCCCACTTGAAAGCTCAATTCCGTTACATACGATGTCGTATTGGTATGCAAGTATATCTAATTGTTTCTCGATGGTGTCTGCATCTTGCAAAATCTCCATGCCGCCTTGAGGCATTGAGAATGGGTTGTGCGAGAAGTCAATCTTTTGATCTTCTTCATTCCACTCGTAAAATGGGAAGTCTACTATCCAGCAGAATTTGTATACGTTTTTATCTATGAGATTTAAATCTTCTCCTAGTTTAATACGTACTCTGCCAGCGATTTTTGCAGCTTCTAGCTCTGTGCCACATGAGAAGAATACAGAGTCACCATTTTGTAATCCTGCTCTTGACTTGAGTTCAGCTAATTTGCTTTCGTTGAGAAATTTAGCTATGGGTCCTTTGCCAGATCCATCTTTATCGAATGTAATGTAAGCTAAGCCTTTTGCACCAAGTTCTTGTTGTGCAAATTCAATCATCTTATCAAAAAAGCTTCTAGAATGCTCAGATGTTGCGGGTGCAGGTATTGCTCTTACTTTTGAGCCCTTTGCTACAGCAGATTTGAATATTGTGAAGTCGGAATCTGCAAAGATATCTGTAACATCGCATATCTCTATTGGGTTACGTAAATCTGGTTTGTCTATACCATACTTCATCATAGCATCTCTATATGTAATGCGAGGGAATGGCGCTTGAGAGACTTGTTTTGTTGTGAATTCTTCAAATAAGTTTTGCAATATTGGTTCCATAGTTGTGAACACATCTTCTTGTGTAACAAAGGACATTTCCAAGTCTAATTGATAAAACTCACCAGGCGCTCTGTCTGCGCGTGCATCTTCATCTCTGAAGCAAGGTGCGATTTGGAAATATCTGTCAAAGCCAGATACCATCAACAATTGCTTGAACTGCTGAGGTGCTTGTGGTAATGCAAAAAACTTTCCTGGGTTTAGTCTGCTAGGCACTAAGAAATCTCTTGCGCCCTCAGGAGAGCTCGCTGTGAGAATAGGTGTCTGAAATTCAACGAAGCCTGCGTCTGTCATTCTGCGTCTTATTGAAGAAATCACCTTACTTCTGAGCATAATGTTATTGTGCATTTTTTCGCGTCTTAAATCTAGAAAGCGATACTGAAGTCTCAAGTTTTCAGGGAAGTCGTATTCTGCATTGACGTTAATAGGTAAGTGAGCAGCTTCTGAAATCACTTCTATGTCTTCTACAACTACTTCGATCGCACCAGTTTTCATATCAGCGTTTATAGTTTCCTCAGAACGTTTAAGAACTGTACCAGTGATTGTGATTACAGATTCATATGATAAAGAGCTGAACACTTCGTACTGCTCATCTGATAAAAAGTTGATAGCGGCATCTTCTTTAGAAGATACTATCTGTGTGACACCGTAATGATCTCTTAGGTCGATAAAATATACGCCTCCATGATCTCGTTTTCTATGGACCCATCCAGAAAGTTTCACTGTTTTGCCAGCATCTTCTATAGTAAGCGCTGCGCATGTATGAGTACGATATCTGTGCATAGTATCTGTCATTTAATTCCCCAAGACTGAAATGAAAATTTTGCTCGATTCTATTATAATAGTATGAATCTATCAAGTTAAAAAGGGTTGAATACAGACGTGAAGATGATAATAGCATATTATTTATAATATAATTTATTGATAGTATAGATAAATAAATAAGTGAGATATCAATACATGAGAATTCTTAATTGTATTGTAATAGCTCTATTTTTAACATTCGAAGGGATTAATGCTATTTCTAAAGATGCATATATTTTTTTAGAAGGAAAAGAAGCGCAAAAAAAAGGTTGGAGATTCAGAACGAGTTTGCCCGTGATATTCTAATCAATGCATTTCAAGACGTATCATTTATTAAAACTATACAAGGCATGACTGTTGTTGATTTTGGATGCGGCGCATCTAGTGCTTATAAAGACATTTCAAGATTGATAGGGGAATCAGGAAGATACATAGGAATAGACGATTCTGAAAAGCAAATAGAATTTAACAAAGCGCATTTTCAAGGAATGGAGTATATTGTAGGTAATGAAAATTCTAAAGAGGCATGGCAAGTATTGTACTCTGCGGATATAATTTATATGAGATTCGTTGTAATCCATCAGAAAAATCAAAAAGGTTTTTTGCGCACATTGTATGATGATAGGAAGCCTGTTTCTTTTCTTATAATTCAGGAGCCAGATTATGATCAAGAAAAAAAGAAGTTTGTCGCACAGAGGTATCCATTCGCTGTAGAGATACCTGAATTTAAAGGGATGTTAGGAAAGAAAAGAGGTGTAGATTATAATTTTGCTCCCCATATCAAGCCATTTTTTGAGACATTAAAATATCAAAAATTGATTCATAATACCAATCATATGGAATTACCAATGCCTCAAGCAAAAGCTTTTTTCAAGGCTGCATTCAAAGAGGTGAATTCTAAAGATCCCGTTAATTTTGATGAAGAGTCTTTAGCACACTACCTTGATATAGTGTCTATGCTGCCTGAAAATGATAATGAGAAATGGCCTATAGATTTAATGCATACTATTATTGTACAGAAATGATTCGGATAATTATAACTCAGTCTATATATTGCCAGATGCGTAATTCATAAAGATTGATTTTGCAATTGTAGACTCATCTACAAGGCTTAAGCCAAATGATCTGATGCTCTCTATTACAGGTATGTTGTTTGCAAAGAGTGCGTTTAAAACTGTTGTGGCAGTAGCCATTGTTTTGTTATCTAGTTCTCGTTTTTTATATGCGTCTTGCACTAATGTATTGTTGCCAATATCTAAGCCCAGAGAGTGCCCATCTTTTATTGCAATATAAAGCATTTGTAAATCTCTTATGCTTAAGTTGAGCCCTTGCCCAGCTATTGGATGTATTGCATGTAGGCTATCTCCCAACAATACAAATCTGCCGTGTATAGCATCTTTTGCTTCTTGTAGCTCTAGCTCGAAAAATGCATGAGATGAAATAAGTTTGATTTTGCCAAAAATATCTGATGCTCTATCGTTTATTAGTGCGTTTACTATTGATTCATCTAGTGTTTGAAGTGTGCTTGCAAATTTTTTAGGCATAGTCCACACTATAGATGATACGTTTCCACCTATTTTAGGTAGTATAGCAAAAGGACCTTGAGGTGTGAAGTTCTCTACAGCAAGTCCCTTGTGAGGGGTTTCGAGCTCTATATCTGCAACAAAAGCGATCTGGTCGTATTTGTGCTTCCGTACACCAAAACCCATCAAGGCTCTGGTAACAGATTTTTTACCATCTGTGACTATAAATAGGTTTGCCTGCATGCGTTTTTTCTTGGAGGTGATGACAGCGCTTTCCTCGATAGAGTCAACAGATTGTCCAAAGATTATTGGTATTTTGCGCTCTACGATCTTATCATACAAAGTTTTTTGTAGTGCGCCTTCGTCTATCATCATTCCAAAGTCAGCAGAGCCTATTGTTGTAGGGTCAAATGTGAGAGAACGCATCGTCATACGGTCTGCTACTAAGATTTTGTTGATTGGTTGCCCATCAAACTCATTTTTTAAGATGTCGCATGTTTCTTGTATTATTCGTAAAGAGCCTTCTGCAATTGCGTAGAGACGTAGTGCTTGAAGATTTGAGAAATACTGATCTTCCTTTTTTGCTTCTAGTACAGCTATATTTAAGCCAAGCTTGTGCAGAGAAAGAGCTGATAAAAGGCCTATAGGGCCACCACCGATAACTAAAACGTCGTATTTCATAAAATGACTAAAAAAATAGGCTTATACAAAAGTTAGTATAAGCCTAAAAAGAGTGTACTGAAACTAAATTATTCAGCAGAAACTGTAGCTTCTTCAGCAACCAATTCAGCTTGTGTTTCAACAGGAACTGTTTCTTCAACAGGAAGCATTGGTACAACTTCTTCAGATGGATTTAAATTAATATCAGACATTTTATTCCTCGATATTTATTGTTGAGTGAAACAAGATGATACACAGGAATTAATTAAAGTCACCAGTTTAATGCTGCAATATATCAAATTCATTCCAGCCAGCTAAATCCAATCTTGCACGTGTTGGTAAGAAATCGAAGCAGGCTTGAGCCATCTCATATCTGCACTCACGTTTCAATAAAATATTCAATTTATCTCGTAATGCATGAAGGTGTAATACATCTGATGCTGCATAATTTATTTGATCCTGAGTCAGTGTTGCAGATCCCCAGTTTGATAGCTGCTGTTGTTTATTGATTTTTACTTCTAATAGCTCGAAGCACAAATCTTTTAAGCCATGCATATCTGTATATGTCCGTGTTAAGCGTGATGCGATTTTTGTGCAATATACGTTGGACATCTTGACTTGAAGATAGTGTTCTAAGATTGCTATATCGAAGCGACCAAAGTGAAATAGCTTTGCACGACTATCATCTTGTAACAATTTTTTGATGTTTGGAGCGTCATATTTTTTCTCAGGGAAGTGGACAACATGTGCTGTATTATCTCCGTTAGAGATCTGAATTACGCATAGTCTATCTCTGTGATTGTTTAGACCCATTGCTTCTGTATCTATCGCTAAGTCTCCTTTTAATACTAAATCGTTTGGTAGGTCGTACTGATGGTAAAATATCTGTGGTTTGTTGTCTTTGTTCATTATAAACCTTGATTGATAATAGTTGTGATTTCATTGATTGAGAGTGTTTTTTCTTCACCAGTTTTCATGTTCTTCAATTTAAATGCTGCAGTTTCTAGCTCTGAGTCGCCAAATACAACTACGTAATCTGCACCAAGTTTGTTCGCTTTTTCAAACTGCTTACCCACTTTGTTTGCAATCACGCTATCACATCTAATATTGTTTTGTCTCAATTGATTAGAGACTGAAAGCATTTCGCTTGTTGCATTTTCGCCGATTGGTATAAGAATTGTAAGTGGCTTTTTGGTTAGTGTCTCTTTTATATGTGCGGCAGAAAGCTCTCCTACCCGCTCTATTCCGCAGCCAAAACCAATGCCTGGTACAGCTATGTTTGCCCCCATCATCTCAAAAAGTTTGTCGTATCTGCCGCCGCCCAAGACTGTGCCCTGGCTGCCTAAAAGCTTTGTTGTGAATTCAAATACTGTGTGGCAATAGTAGTCCATCCCACGTACGATTTTTTCGTTGACTATAAAATGTATGTTTAGCTTTGTAAGCTGATTTCGTACTTTATCAAACCTTGCTTTAGATTCATCATTTAATGCGTCGAATATACGGGGAGCGCCAGCAACTATTTTTTTGTCGCCTTCATCTTTTGAGTCTAAAATCCTGAGAGGATTCTTTTCTAATCTGACCAAACTATCTTCAGATAATTCTGCCTTATAACGAGAGAAATACTCGACTAATTTTTCTCTGTAAGCAGCTCTGCTTTGGAAATCACCAAGTGTTGAGATTTCCAAAGTGATTGCGTCTTGTAAACCTATCGATTTTAAGATGTCGCATGCAAGCATTATGCACTCTACATCTGCTGTGTAATCAGAAGAGCCGAATATCTCGAAATTAAGCTGGTGAAACTGGCGGTATCTACATTTTTGAGGGCGCTCATGTCTAAACACTGGTCCTGCAGAGAAGTATCTGCGTGGCATGCTTTGAAGCAAGCTGTTGGATATTGCAGAGCGTACAATGCCTGCTGTGAACTCTGGCCTCAGTGTTATGTAGCTACCGTCTCTATCTTGAAATGTATATGTTTCTTTGCTCACAATATCTGATGTTTCTCCCAATGTTCTATGGAATACTTCACTCATCTCGAATATCGGTGTTGCGATTTCTTCGAAGTTGTAATTCAAAGATATCTTACGGGCTTTTTGGATGATAGCGTTATGTATAAGCAGTTCGTCTCCTGATATATCTCGAGTTCCTCTGATAGGTTGAAGGCATGACATTTTGACTCCTGCATATTAACTTTGTTTGCTATATATATACAGCAATACCTAAAAATCCGCTATTACAATGTTGTGTTTTTTAGATAAAAGTGTACTTTTGCATCAACAAAAGTTTATAGCAAATCAAATGAAAAAATATTTTATAACTACACCAATATATTATGTAAATGATAAGCCACACTTAGGTCATATATATACAACGCTTGCAGCAGACGTAATAGCTCGTTTTAAGCGCTTAGATGGCTATGATGTGAGATTCCTTACAGGTACAGATGAGCATGGTCAAAAGATAGAAAAATCAGCGGCTGCAAAAGGAGTAGAGACTATAGAATATTGCGATCACATTGCATCTATTTTTAAAGATGCCGCAATAAAAATGAACTTTAGTTACGACGATTTTATACGCACTTCAGAACCGCGTCACAAAGAGGTTGTTAAGCAGATCTGGCAAAAAATGTACGATAAAGGGTATATATATGAAGGTAAATACGCTGGTTGGTACAGCGTGCGCGATGAGGCTTTTTATGATGAATCAGAGATCATTGATGGTAAAGCACCAACAGGTGCAGAGGTGGAATGGGTTGAAGAGCCTACATATTTCTTCAAGCTTTCTGCTTTTCAAGATAAGTTGCTTGCATTATATGAAGAGCAGCCAAATTTTATAATGCCTGAGAGCAAACGTAATGAAGTGATCAGTTTTGTTAAATCAGGTTTGAGAGATTTGTCTGTGTCTAGAACCTCTTTTAAATGGGGTATAGAAGTTCCGAATGATCCAAATCATGTGATGTATGTTTGGCTTGATGCCTTATTTAACTATTATTCGGCTATCTCCGATCCAGATTTACAAAAATACTGGCCCGCAGATTTGCACATAGTTGGCAAAGATATATTGAGATTCCATGCGATCTACTGGCCTGCGTTTTTGATGGCTGTGGATTTGCAATTACCAAGTCGTGTTTTTGCACATGGTTGGTGGCTTGTAGATGGTGAAAAGATGTCTAAATCTATAGGTAATGTTCTAGATCCCTTGAGTTTGGTAGAAAAGTTTGGTCTTGATCAGGTGCGTTACTTTTTAATGCGTGAGATGCCATTTGGGAATGATCATAGCTTCTCATCTGAAAACTTTTTTAATCGCATCAATTCTGAGCTTTCGAATACTATAGGTAATCTTGTACAAAGAGTGGTGAGTTTTGTGAATAAAAATGCAGAATCTAAGGTGCCAGAGTATAGTCTGATAGCAGAAGATGAGGAACTGATCAATACAGCGTATGGAGTGATTGATAAAATGCGTGTTTTTATAGATCAGCAGGCTATTCATCTAGCATTTGAAGAGGTGGTAAAGCTCGCAAAATTAGCTAATGAGTATATTGATAAGAATGCTCCATGGACTTTAAAGAAAACAGATTTAGCTCGCATGAATACAGTACTTTATGTGTTACTTGAGGTTATTAGGGTTATAGCTATATTGCTGCGACCACTAATGCCAGATGCTTCAACAAGGATGCTTGCTTTTTTTGGAAAGAAGGATGATAATTTTGATTCTTTGAATAAAAAGTTTGCATTAATGCCTGGGTCTATGATAAATAATGCCGAAATTATTTTTCCTAGATTTGAGGGTTAGGGAGTAGATGTTAGAAGACGATAGTAATGCATTTAATGATTTTGATAGTCAGATACGTTCTATATTAACTGATGATCCAGATTTTGTGATTGCTAAGTTTAATGGTGTTAAAGTTGCTATGGCGTCTAGTGTTGCGTATACTCTAGCAATTGCTCTAAATAACAATTCTAATATTAAAGTGCTTGAACTTAGAAATACTTGCTTCGGTCTGCGTGATGTGGAGAAAGTTTTTGATGCTCTGCATTGCCATCCTAGTATCACTTCTATATATATTTCTGGTGAGATGTTTGATAGTGAGATAGATGTGATGCAATCTCTCAGCTCTCTACTTGCATGCACCAAAATCTCTGAAGTTTATCTTTCAAATTTTAGTATAGGTGACGAAGCTGGTCGCTTTATAGTTGAGTCTATGTCTTTGCTATCGGCCCATGGTAAGTGCTTTAAAAGGCTATACATGGATAATTGCAACGTAGGTGATAAGACTGCGGCTGCTTTGCTTGAGTTTATTTATGAATCTTCTCGCCTAGAGAGATTACACTTAGCTGCTAATCACTTTACTCGCTATGCTGTTCAAGGATTGGTGAATTCAATGAAAGCTCAAAGGATTAATTCTGACTTAATGATTTGATTTTATTTATATATTTTTGGAGAATCTTGCTAATATTTCAGTGTATTGCTATGTTTTTTATGCTATAATACCTGCAAATAGCTTAATTAATTTGGATTTATGGTGAAGATTTTTGGTAGAGAGATCATTGAGGTTGATAAACAGGATTTGCTTGCGTCAAAGCTTTTAGGCGTTGATATATTTGATAGTCACAAGTTAGGGCAATCCGAGATAGATGCTTTGGGAAGGCTGATGAACAGCACTTTATTAGAGTTTGCTTATAAAAACTGTATTAAGGCTTTTGATTTTTATCCATCTACTAAAGGTATAGATTCTCTTGACGGATATGGAGTCAATACTGGTATTAAGGTTTTTGGTATTCTGTTCTATGCATCAACAGCATTAGTTGGTGTTGGCTTATTTGTTGGCCAGTCTGTTGCTGCATATATTGTAGTAAATACAGCGCATTACATAACGTTTGGTTTAGTTGCTGGCAGGTCATCTGAGTTCTTGCTTCCTTATTATTTCGCAAGATCGTTGAGATATTACATGGATGCATACAAAGAGCAGATGAGCACAAGTGTTAATGTGAAGTTTGATGATGCTAACCTATCTGGCTTGAGTAAAGAGAGGGTCAAAAATTATAAAGTTGAGATCGCTATGGATGCGATATTTAATAAAGTAAAGAGTTTTGATTCTGTATCTGCCGATGCTGCATTGATAGAGGCTATGGATCTTTTGCTTAAGATTGTTAAGCAAGACGATGATTTAAAGAATCGCATTGATGACAAATGGATAAAAGGTGAAAGCGAAGTTAAGCTTGATGCAGTAACGTTATTTAAGTTCATAGCTGAACCTTTGCTCAATTTGGAGAAAAAGAAAGATGAAATAATACAAGTCAATTCAAAGGAACCAAAAGATGACGTTGAGTTTTATGGTGAACTTAACGATATGATTGCTCCAGATAGAAAGCCGTACAAAAAGTTATATGTGCGGCCTCTGTATTCTGTTATCAATGTGATATGTGATGATTTGAAAAAAGATGAGTTGTTACACAAACAGTTAAAAGAAATAAACCAAGACTTTGATTTTGATTCTGCACTTAACGATGTGGTGAGCGATGTTAAAAATGTTAAAAATGGTAATGCATCTGGTAAGCTAGATGTGAATGAGGCAAGACTAGTTGATGTATTTGGCATGATGTTTCAAGATGGTAGGCGTGATAAAGAAATTGTTGAAGCTGTCTTAAGGTCGGTGCATCAAAAAGAAGAGTTTTATGTACGTAAAATATCTCCAACAGCAAGAATAGAGCGTGTTATCTCCAATCTTTCTGAGAAAAACAGGCGTGATTATTTTATCCAAAGTACAAGAGATGAGGCGCTTAGAGAAAACGGGCTTGTTGATACCGTAAGAAAAAATTTTGGAGCTATTACATCTTCTATCAATTATACGCTTGATTTGGTTTTTTCAAAATATGGTAATACATTTGTTTTTGATGTCGCAATATTCGCGCTTAAAGATTTTACAGCGCCACATAAGGTTAAATCTATCTTTAAGCTTATCATTGAAGAATTAAATAGAACTAATATCGATCAAGATGTAAAGGAAGAGCTTGGTATTCAAGCTAATCCTTTTGATATTGTAACTGATATTTTAGATAAAATTGAAAAAGATCCTAAAGCGTTTGCAATTGTAGTAGATGAGTTGAAAGCAAAGTCACAGATGTGGACTCAAAGGCTTTTAGAAAAATTCACAAGTTTTGAAGATATTTCAAAGCATCTAGAATCAATAAATTTCGATTCTGACATTGCCGAGGTCTTGGATGTAGTTGTATCTATGGTAAGTAAAAAACTCACTAAAGAACAATATGTTAGTAACGAGATTATAAATCATATTACTAGAAATCAAGGTGCGTATATTCAAAAAATTAATGCTGAAATAGCATGCAATGTTGTGGATTCCAATATAGCTGCAAATGTTGTAGCTAATGTACTGAAAGCTGATGCAGTGCTCTCAGCCCAAATCAAAGTCCGAAATGAAGATGCAGATGTTGATGCAATCTTTGGAAGGATTATTGAGCAATTACAAAACAGACAAATAGAAGGTGATATAGATTTAACAGGACAAGATGCTTTGCAAAATATATTCGAAGCTATGATAGAAAAAGACTTTGTGTTTAGCACTGAAGATGCTCTGGTCCTCAAAGCTACTGTTGAGAAAATTAAATTACATCAAGAGTTAAACGCAAATGTAGCTGAACGTCTTGTAAATGAGATGAAGGCTGAATTTGCATTGTTGAATCCACAGCTTTCCATCCAATTGAATGAAGGTTTTTTCAATGCCTTTATAGGTTTTGTTCAAAATCTTCTTCAAGATAATAATGTGGTGCACCTTATATTGAATAAAGATGAAGAAGGCCTTATGGCAAAGCTCCCTAGCATTGGCTTGGAGATATTGCAAAATCATAAGAAAAAACTGAATGCTGTTATCAATTCAGCTTTGATGTCTTTTGATTTTGGCAATAAGGCGCTATCTGGCATTATAATACTGGTCAGGCACTTAGTTGGTAAAGGAACGCTAGTTAACATTGCGCAAAACTTATTGACTGCATTTATAAAGTTCCAAGAGTTTCCTCAGATTGTACAAAATCTTAAAGAGAAGAGAGAGATTTTTAATAAATATAGTAGGAATACGAGTTTGCTTGATGATACAAGGGTTTCGAAAGAATCTCTAGAGTATAGTGCTGCAGAAAAAGAATTTTTGGATGCATATAATAAATTTAATACATCATTAACAGACTCTATTGCTTCTGTACAGCAGGCAATAGAAAGTTTGCGCTCTCAAGGCAAATTAGAAGAAGTTGAGGCAATACAAGATTTACTTGCTAAGGCAATGCATTATGGGCTTAATTATGTTGAGCCTCAATTCAAAGAGTTGGTATCTAATTTTCAGGCAAATGGTGCTATATGGAAAGACAGATTATCATATCTTATTAATCTAGGTAACGTCGCAAATAAAGGTGTTGGCACTATAGACGAGCATGCAATTAAAGAGTATATATTGCAGCTTGATGTAACGGATGCTCTACACTTTGTTGTGCCATTTATATTGCCTAGTGCGCAACTTATTAATATTAAAGACAAAAGTGTTGCATCAGTAACTGAAGCATTGGGAGAGTTTGCAAATTTAGGAGTGTTATCTCATGCTCCTGTGCAAGGCACTGTTGGTATTGTGAAAGCTCTCACTTCGACAATAAGTACACCTTTTTATTTTCTAAATGATGTTGCACAAAACTATATTTATCAAGAGCTACATAGCTTGTCTCAGATTCTGCGTGATGCATCTAAGCAATATAATGGCCAAAAACGTGTGAACTTAAACCGTATTCTTGCCAAAATTAAAGATGCGGATAAAGTATTTAAGCTTGGAGAATATCATTCTTTAGAGTTTAAAAACTGTGAGTTGAAAGCGAGTAATAAATGGAAAGGAAAGGTCAGCATTTTGACATCTACAGTAGAAAATTTTGTATTCGAAAATGCAAAAATTGAAGCTTTAGATATGCGTAACTGTAGCATAAGTAATCTTAAGATTGTAGATTCAGAATTGATAAATTGTGATTTTGCTGATTTTGACTCATCAGCATTTAATTATTTAGAAATACGGAACTCTGTTGAAATTCATAATTCTAAATTTGATATGCACAGCTTTGCAGGGTTGATTGATAAGGTTTATGGTACCCCTAACGAAATTAAAATAGATGTATCTAATATCTCAATTGCCAACCTCACAACATCTGATAAAACAAAGTTAAGGCAGATACTTTCTGTTGTGCCTAATATTGAAGCGTTTATAGAGCGTAACCCAAGTTTTAAAGATCTGTTTAAGCCCGAGTTAATAGCAGAAGATATTGCTACTAATGTTGATAAAAATAACCCAAAGCACAGATTCTTGGAAAATGCTTTATTTGATATCATAAGTTGCTATACCAAGGATGAGCAACTGTATTTTATTAATCCAAAATTGTTTGGCTTAATATGTAAGCGTATTGAAGCACCATTGACCGAAGCTAAGCAGTATTCTCAAAAGACCTTGGAGCAAGATTTGAAAGAGAGAGTAAGTGAGGTCCTTGTTGATATAATTCAAAATAAAGATCAATATCTTGAAGACCAATCATTGAAATCAGAATTGTCTATATTCGATATTATTGCTCCAAAAACATTCTTGCCAGCATTTAATATGTTTGCAACAAAGACTCAAAACTTGTTAGATGTGCTAGCGAATGCGAAAAAAATGTATGAAAGATCTGGTAAGAAGGAAAAAGTTCACCTTGCTGATTTGATATTTGTGGATAGCAGCAGTAGCGGATTTAAAGCGGATAGATATACTGTGCTAAATTTCACGGGATGCGAATTCTCACAGCTCCATGGTGGTGGAGATTTGGATTTAGATTTTATTATAGTTAGTGGATTGCAGTTTAAGAATTCTAAAATGTCTAACGTGAATTTATCTAATTCAACCATACAATATTTGAAAATGATTGATTCTGAATTATCAGAGTTTGATTTTGATAGCGTCTCAATAAGAAATATTGAGATTAAAAATTCTACTTTAGATAAACAAACATTCTTTGGCATTATGGCTGCAATGCAAAACCATGGCATGTCGGCAGTGTCTTTGCAAGATATTACTCCATCTAATGATTTTATTGAATACTTGAAAGAACCTCAAAATGCAAATGAACTGAGAAACACCTTAGCGCATCTTAGAAATTTTGATGCATTCTTGAATGATAATCCTATATTCAAAGAGCATTTGAATAATGTATATAACAAGAACGATTTGCTAAATGAAATCACTCAAGAGATCAATGCATTTGAATGTGATGCTATTCTTTTAGATGATAGGAAAACATTGTTAATCGCTGCATTGAAAAAAGTGATAGAAACTTTGAATATGGAAGAAATAAGAGAATTCTATAGAGTACAAGACAAAATAATGGGCGCAAAAGCATATGCATATGGCATGGTTAAAGGTTCTGGTATTATAAATATTATGACATCTGTTCACTATATAGACAGGCTATGGTATGGTGACTACTTGAATGAATTCCTTATTGAAGATGCTGTTGAACGAATAATAGAAGAAAACGTGAAGTGCGTTCAATATTCAGTGGAAAGGAAAAAAATAGCGCAGAATATTATCTCTATGATTGAATCGCATCGAGAAGAACTAGCATGTGTAGATTTCAATGCGTTAACCAAAGCAATTACGGGAGCGGTTGAAGTGGTGGGTGACCAATATATATCTTTGCTCAACAGAGCCCAGGATAAAGTTGTTGGTTCGCTGCAATACAGCTACTTTAGCGGATACTATCATACAGGTTTATTAAGCATTGCTCATGAAAGCTCTTATATGCAGCATGATCATATGCTTGATAAGGTTAAAAAGATTATGGCGCAAGAAATGGGTTCAAATTTTATCTTTGACTCTGATAGAGAAATAGCGGAAGTGACTAAATCTTAGAGCCCTGAGGTATTGAGAAGCCTCTTAAGAATGCATCGCGATAGATCATTTTTCTACCCTCGCGTTGCAAGAGCTCTGGTCGTAAAATGCCAGTATCACATGCAATTGCTAAATCATCATCTATAACCGTGCCGGCTTCGATATTGTGTTGATATGAATCATCATATGAAGCTTTAAGTACTTTAATATTCTCACCATTATAAGTGAAATATGCCCCAGGTTTTGGACAAAATGTGCGTATTTGGCAGTTGACTAAATAGCTAGATTTGTGCCAATTTATTTTTTCATCATCGCGTGATATTTTGCTCGCATGTGTTATTCCCACATCAGATTGCTGAATGTGAATAGCTGTACCAGTTTCAATTTGTTCCAGTGCTGTTATCATAAGCCTTGCACCAATTTTTGCTGCTTCATCATGTAGCTGATATGTTGTCATGTCATCAGGGATCGGAAATTCTTCGCTTAGTATCACATCCCCTGTGTCCATACCTTTATCCATCTGAATGATGCATATATCAGTCTGGGTATCTCCAGCAAGGATTGTATGTTGTAGAGGTGCTGCACCGCGCCATCTAGGAAGTTTAGATGGATGCAAATTTATGCACCCGAATTTTGGCACATCTAATATAGATTGTGGCAGTATCAATCCATATGCAACGACAACTACGATATCTGGCTTAATGTCTGCCAAAGCCTGCGCAGCATCATGAGTTCTAAGTGTTGCTTGCGTTAAAATAGAAATGCCATGTTTTTCTGCTAGCTGATGTATAGGAGATTTTACTTCTTGCTGCCCTCTACCTGCTTTTTTAGGCTCTTTTGTATAAACCGCGATTATTTCATGTTCCGAATCAATAAGGGCTTGTAGAGTAGGGAGTGCAAAGTGCGGAGTCCCCATAAAAACTATTTTCATAAACTTATGCTGCTATTTCTTCTGTAGCTGTTAATACCGTATTTTCTTGAATTTGGGAAGGCAGATTTGATTGTGACTGATTGATCAGAAGATTTTCCATGTCTCCAAATAACCCTTTAATTTTGACTAGATATTTTGCTGCTTCATCTGCATCTGTTATTTTTTTTGTGAGGATGTATAAATCCAAGCGCTCTTGGACATAATCGAATGCTCTAAATAATAGCGACATAAGTTGTACACCCTCTGGAGCTGATGTTACAGAGAAGTTTTTCCGAAACTCTTCACATATCAGCCTCATCTTATCATATGCTTCGAAAGAGGCATTTTTATTAGATATGATATTTTTACCTATATCTAGCAGAAGGCTTTCCATTTTCTCTACAGCTTTGATGTATACACGTATACTATCAATCGGTGTTATAGAATCTGTATATAACTGCTCTTTATGATGAGATGATTCATTGCCTGAGGAAAGAGTCTCTTGCAATAAAATAAAGCTATCAAGCCCATGTTGATTAGTCATGTGTTACCTATTTTTTACTCATTACTTGCATTTGTATATCCATCATTGTAAGCATCGTGTTTGCCCTTACCACAGCCGCTTCTAGCATACTGTATTTTTGCACTAAGCCCTCTTTATAAAACTCAAGCTGTGATTGCTTATGTACAATATCTTTTTGCATGCCGGTGTTGGAAACAACTAGCGATGTAATTTCATTTTGTATCAATGACTCACCAGTTAATGGATCAACATTTAATGCAATGCCCAGTGAGTTGTATATCTTATCCATGATCCCTTGGTTTACAGTGAGGTTGGCAGTCTCCATACCAGTGCCGTTATAGAACCATTCATATCCTTCAAATAATGTGCCCTTAGCACCTTTAATGACACCGCCTTTGGTGAGGTCATTTAGATTATTGGGTGTGAATGTGCCAGCAACTGTTGTGGTGCCGTTGTATACTATGCGTGCTCTATCGCTTGGTGCGCGTGTGACATCTAAGTCTATATTAAATGCTAGGTTCGAGATATTGCTACCACGTTTGTATGTGTAAAAATTTGTTGAGCTGCATGTGCCTTTGAATTCGAATAATGATTGTACCCTTGTTGGATTGCTATTAAACGCTGCAGCAAATTCTTCTCTGTCGAAAGACATAAGGCCAATATATTCTGGCTCCTGTGTTGCTGGATTCGCTGGAACAGAATCTACATAGTGAATGCCTATGCTTTTCTGAGATGAATCCAAGTAAGCAATAGATGATGTTAATGTTTCAATATTACCACGTAGACTGGCTACAAAGTCATTATGCTTGATTTTAGCAGTTTCATAATACTCACCATTTTTGTCTATACCTTGTTGTTGTGTGGTGAATTTTATAAAGTCATTATACGATGCGATAAATTCCTCTACGGCATCCGCTGCTTTATTATTGTCATACCCAATATTGACACTGATTGCACTGGCAATTGGTGCATGAAGAGAGAATGTAACACCATTTATAGCGTCTGAGATTGTGTTACTTGCCCGTGTGACTTGTATGCTGTCATTTATTGTGATAGATGCATCGGCGGCAGATTGTACTGTAGATGAGCCAAGCGTGAAGTTAGAATTAAGCACATTGCTAGGATCTGTTAATGTAAATGCATTGCTGATTCCTGTATTGTTCGACTGAAGCATCATTAAGTAGTTTGAGCCAGTATAAATAACTGATGCAGATACACCAGTGGTGGAAGCTACATTGTTTATATTTGAGACGATTGTATTCAAAGAGTCATTAGCAGCAACTGTGATGTTTGTGCCATTAATTGCAAATGTTCCGGGCGTGAATAAATTACTATTAGAGTGGTCTGAGGTGGGGTTGGTAGCACTTAAAGCGGGGTCCGTAAATGTTTGGCTTTTTAATATCTTGTTCTTCGCAATTGCATCGACAGTCACGTTAAATGTGCCAAGTGAGGACGTATAGTCAGCAGAAACATCGAGATAGCTATTAGGTGCTGATGTTGCTGAGCTGAACAAAGATACATTTTTTGCCTCTAGCGCATTTGTTCCATCCTCAGAAAAGCGCAATCCTTTTAAATTTGTAAGAGAGCTTTGTAGCGTATTTAACTTAGAGGCAAGCTCCCCAAAGGCTGCGATTTTCTCGTTGTTTATACTTATCTTATCTTCTTGTATATGTATTGGTTTTGACCTTTTTTCAATAAGAGAGTTGATTAACGCTTCAGAGTCTATGCCAGATGCAACACCCTTCAAAGAAGACTTGCTGCTGCCTAACATTCCGCCGAAATTTACTTGCGTCATTTAGTATCCGTATACTTTAAGTGAAAAATAGCAGCAAGAAATGTGCCATTTCTAAGTTATAGTTGGATCGGCTATAGCTAAAGCAGTATGAAATGGCACTCCATGATCAATCACTAACACACCATTATCATTCATTCCTATCTTATTGTCATTCCCGCAAAAAATGTATTATCTCGTATGATTAGATAAGAGAGAGGGAAAGTGTAAGATTGGGAGTAGAGTAGATAAAAATGCTAGGGAAGAATGGAAGTTAAGTTGCACAAGTTAGCGCGGACACCGTCAGCAATCAGAGTGGAAATAAAAAGAAGTCAGTTGAGTTATAAAGAACTATCAAAGAAATATAATTTAAGCATTGGTTAAAAAGTTAAATCAAGATGTTGGAAAAGATATGAGGCAAGCTTTCATCGAGCAAGCAAAGTATATTTCAGATCATCATTCCGATGATAGTGAAGATTTAAAAAGCCAAGTAAAAAAATCTTTGCATAATGCTGTTGTATCTTCATATGCGAAACATTATCTCAATGTACAAGATGGATATAAAAATACAAATAAACAGCAGATTTATAAGACAGCATCTGAGTTGCTGAATGAAATAAATGGTTTTGATATTCAAGATGCAGAATTGAAAAGCAATTGCTCCAAGATCAAGGCCATGTACGATCAAAGTGAAGCTGACCTGGAAACCTGTGTTACAGATGAGTTAGTAGAATGTTTCATTGACTGCTCTTTGGATGCACAAAAGAAGGCTGAAATACATCTTACAAATGCTATAGCATATGGAGTGCTAGTTGGTTTATTTGCAATCGGAGCACTAGCTTGTATTGGTCTAGGTATAGGTTTAATGGCTTCTGGCTTAGGCCTTTTAGGACTATGGGTAGCCTTAGGATACTTAGCACTAGCTGCACTAGCACTACTTCCTGGGTTGTTGCTCTCAGATTCGCTAGGTAGTTATTTAAAGGGTGAGATGAGTAAGGATTTATTATGCTTCGCATTTCTCTGAACAAGCTGTAGAAGAACTACAAAAACCAGGGGTATTAGCGGAAAATACACCACAAGTATCACATGTATCCAGAGTGATTGCATCATGATTGCAAGCCAAAGAGGGTCTCAGTATAGAAGCAATCAGAGAGGCTATGGCTAGGATAGCTGAGAAAACGCAAGCACAAATCGAGCAAGCTGCTCAGTGGACTGATAACCCTAAGCAGGTAGAAGATTTGGGAAATATCGGGGAAAGATTGACGCAAGGATTAGAGGAGTTACAAGAATTGAACAAGGCTGCAGCAGCTGGGTTAAATGGGCCATCACAAGGTAGTGGCAGAGGCTGAATATAATCTACAGCTTACGCCCTAGCCCCTCAACTAACCTGCCGTCTGCATTATAAACGGCGGGTTGCACCAATAGTATTTTTTTGAGTGGCAGGGTTGGTATTTTGTGGCCAGCTGCTTTTAACTGCTTTAGTGCATCTTCAGTTATTAAACCATGATGCATGCCTCCCTTAATAAAAATGCTTTTAGATTTTGGGGTTTCTTGGAAGACTATTATTCCTTCTTTTCTTAGGTGTATCTCGCATCCAGCAAGCGTCATGATTTTATTTGGTGAGATGTTCTCGATTAGATTTAGGAGTGATTTTAATCGTATTGGCGCTTTGGTTTTTGATACCTTGGTTAATATCTGCTGAAAGAGTCTTAATTTGACTTCGCTATGCATTTTTAAGACTTTTGTATTGATTAAAGCGAAATTGTATTTTTTGTTATATGATACGTGACGCACAATTACACTGTCAACGCGTTTTAAGATATAACTAAGAGATCGTGAGCAATTGCTTGCAAGTAAATTAAAACGGTGAAAGATATCTTCTGCTTGAGACTCATGGTATAGCTCATATATCATAGCTAATATCTTGCGGATCTTTATTCGATCAAATTTCTCGTTGTTGTTTGAGGGATCGGTGACAAATGATATGTGATTTTTAGCAAGTGCATCCAATATCTGATGTTTTCTTGTATGTAGCAGTGGCCTTAATACTGTAACGCCATGCTTTTGAGATTTTGCGGCTATTCCTTTGAGTCCTTCAATCCCAGTGCCACGGAAAATTCTCATCATAATAGTTTCTGCTTGATCATCTAATGTGTGACCCAAAAAGAGATTATTGATGCCATTATCTTTGCAATAATCGGTGAGTAATTTATAGCGTGCAGATCTGGCTTTTGCTTGTATGTTGGATTTTATATCACCATGCGCCCATGTAAGTATCTGGCTTTTGATGCCATATGAATGAATGAAATCTGAAACTGTGTTCGCCTCAGTTGTCGATTCTGGTCTTAGTTTATGATCAACTATAATTGCTATAACATCTATGCTCTGATCTTTTGCCCACTCATGTAATTTTATGCATAAAAACATGCTGTCTGGGCCACCGGATAGAGCTACTGCAACCTTGCTAGGCTTTGTCTCAAGATTGTCGTCTATAAATTGTTGTATGTCTAAATGCATAAAAAATTAAAATAATATCCCAATAAAGTTATAGTATAAATATCGTATTAGGTCTAATATTCTTCTTATAGTAATGGCAATAATAAATACTGAAGATGACAGCGCGAGTACTTGTTGTAGATGATGTAGAGTTTAACGTAAAGCTCTTAGATGCCAAACTAAGGCAAGATTATTATCAAGTATATACAGCTGTCAATGGTGTGAAAGCTGTTGAGATGGCTAAACAAATTAAGCCAGATATTATCTTAATGGATGTGATGATGCCAGAGATGAATGGCTTAGATGCGACCAAAATATTAAAGTCTGACCCAGAGGTTTCTTACATACCTATTATCATGGTTACAGCATTAAACGCTCAAGAAGATAAGGTGAGAGGCTTGGAAGCTGGTGCTGATGATTTTTTAACCAAGCCTATTAACGATCAGCAACTGATGACAAGGCTGAAATCTTTGGTACGCCTAAAATTTATGAACGATGAATTGAGACTGCGTAATCAAACTGGACTCGAGTTTGGGTTTGGGGGTATAGATATGCACCGCTGTAATAAGATATCTGGTGCAAAAGTTGCTGTGATTGATGATGAAGATATACAATTTAAAAAAATTCAAGATAAACTAGCAAATTCTGGTATCGAAACTTCGATGTATCGAGGTATAGAGGGTGTGATAAATGGTGAGGTAGAATATAGCTTGATTATTATAAGCACAACAATGCTAGAGCATGACGGCTTAATGCTATGTTCTCTGTTGCGTAGTATTGAAAAGTTTAGGCACACCCCAATCCTAATTGTAGTTGACGAGAGTGACGATATCTCTCTTGCAAAAGGGTTGGAGATTGGGGTGAATGATTACTTGCTTTCACCAATAGATACTAATGAGCTTATGGCGCGTGTTGCAACTCAAATAAAGCGTAAAAATTATCATGAAGAGCTGAAGCAAAACTATCTGGAAAGCCTTCAAAGTTCTGTGACAGACAGCATGACTGGTTTATTCAACCGTAGGTATTTTGAGACCCATATAAGAAATATGATAGAAGGCTCTAATTTTGGTCACGATAACCTAGCCTTGATAATGATTGATATAGACTATTTTAAAAAGGTGAATGACACATATGGTCACCAATCTGGTGATGCTGTGCTTGTACAGTGTGCTCAGATCTTGAGAAATAATCTTAGGCTTACGGATATGAGTGCCAGATATGGAGGAGAAGAGTTTATAATTGTTCTGCCTGCTACTTGTCTCGAAGTTGGCATGAATGTTGCAGAGCGTATTAGACAATCAGTCACAGAGTCGAAATTTGCTATACCTGTTGAGCCAAATGCAATTGATGTGACAATCTCTGCTGGTGTTTCTTCGATAAAACAGGGAGATAATCTTGAGTCTCTTGTTGCGCGTGCAGATAAGAACCTGTATCAAGCAAAAGAAGCAGGTCGTAATCAAGTTGTTGCTGATCTTAGGTGATTTGTATTTCTATATTATTATGAATATAAAACAATTTCCTACATTTTTTACTGTTTTGATATATAATCCCCTTTAAATTAATTTATCATTTTTCTAATGAACTTAAGTAAATTTGATTCTACAAAATTTTATAGAGAATTCACCACAATAACATCTGCCTGGAAAGGTTCTAGTGGTATCTGGGATATTGAATTTATGAAAGATAGCAGATCTGTTGATTTGTTAGCATCTTATTATAAGGCTAAATATGATGTAAATATAGTGATAAAGCCAATGACCAATGTGGAGAATGATACAGCTGACATAGCGGATTATATTAAAGATGCTAGAGCCCGTTCAGTGGGCAAGCAGGAGTATAGAGAAGCTTTGCTTATAAAATTTTCAGGGCCTCCATGTTATGAAAATGGTCATGCTATACCTGTTATTTATATTAAAGCAGGGGATAACGATGCTCTATTTCTTGTAAATTCTTTGGGTGTTGCTCTTAATCATCATAATTGGATTTTTAAAAGAAATGATCAAATTAAGATATATGCTATTGAAAAGAAGCGTGAGATGGCAAATACGGGTTGTTATATAGATGCGTTCGTATTTCTGAATAATGCGATAGGCAAAGCGAGTGGTGAATATCGTATTCCAAATTTGTTGCAGTATCTCGAGAATAACTGTCAAGATCTGAATGATAAAAGATATAGTAAAGTTACTAAGTTGCCTCCTAGGCTTTTAAAAACATTTCAATCATCCGAGTTGATCAGGGAATACTCTAATTCTCAGGATGAAAAAATTGCTGTGAACAAGCAAAACGATAGCATAGCAGGTCATTTATCTAGATATAAGAAGACGAGTTCTAATAATTGTGCAAACCATTCATATGTTGCTCAAAAAGGTATGAAAATGCGGGCTAAAGTTGAGATAGAATTTTATTTGGAGCAATTTCCTGATATTACAGATCGCCAAAAAGTAGAATTTAGAAACGGAGCAAAAGAGCTGTTGAAAGACCTTAGAATGGTTAGACCATCATCAGAATCTGTGGGCTACTTACATGAATATGCTATAAACTTTGCTGAAAAAAATAAACTTCTTATAAATGCTAAACAGTCTTCAAAGTTTGATATTACTCAATACCTTTCTTTGTATGCAATCGGGGGTGCGAGTGTAGGCGCTATATCATATGGTATTTACAGCTTTACTTCATCTGATATAGTTTACATTACATATTCAGAAGCATGCAAATCAATTATAAAATCTGCTATTGTTGGCGCTATAATAAGCTCTGTTTTATGTGTGGGGATTAACTATTATAATTCTATAGGTGCCTCGGAAGATTTAGGGCTCTAGACATGTCTACCTTTAGGTAGGTCTGCTCTTTCAGGCCTTCTTCGCATAGGTTCTAAAGGTTCTACACTAGGTTTTGGTGCTATGGGTTCTTTAGCTGTTTGTGCTATCTTCTCAGAGTGAGATTTTTGTGTTTCTGCTTTCACATGCTCTTGGCTTATTTCTGGTGTTTTAGGTTGTAGTCTCAATAATGCGTTTTCATGCTTTGCTTCTGAGAATTTTTGTACGTCATTTGTTGAGCGTATGAAAGGTGTGAAAAGTCGATTGTTTGAGGCCCAGCTAAATGAGGTATTAAAGAATTGCTCAAACGATTGATCAAATGAATGTGTTGCAGTAGGTACTGTTATTTTTGGTGTGTGACCCAGTGCTACTTGATAATCTTTATATGTGAATGTGTTGCTACCATGAGATGCAAGAGATTTAATCGCGTCTCTAGATTGACGTAATTCAGCAAGCTTATTTGCAAGTTGCTTGTTGTTCTCTCCTTGATGTTCAGGATCTATCTTGAGCCCAATAGAGGCTTTAATATCATTGTTGTGATTTACCAAATGATAATATCTTTCTTGATACTCGCGTCTCATAACTCCAATACCAGCATAGCCTGTAGACATGCCAAAAAATGTCACTAATAAAGCAATTGGGTTTAGTGTTGCTATGCTTAAGCCCACATTTACAGCAATTGATAGTCCATGCTCTGTCAGTACAAAATCAGCACCTTCTGCATGCGTATATTTTAATTTTAAATCATTTGTTTTATGTTGCGGTATTAATTTAGAAGATAATTCAGGAGAATTTGCAATTAGTACGTCTATCTCTTTTTGAACCCTGCTCATTTCATCTAATATGATGCGTTCTTCTTTAACTTTATCCAACTTCATAGACATATCAACTTTTCTATAGACTCCAAATGCTACAGTGCCAATAGAAACAAGGAATGCTGCGGTCGCAATTCCAGGGCCAAATGGTGTGGAGAATAATGCAAGTGATGCAAGGATTGCTACTGTGTATCCAAAGCCTGGCGAGAATACAACATTCATAAAAGAAACTAGGCCATTCTTAGCAAGACCACCAACTATATAATTTAAAGAGTTATCGACAGATTCATAGCCTGTGTCGTGCTTTGGGTGTTTAAGGGAATGAAACCACTTGTCCGTAGCTGTTATAAAGCCTTTTTCTGATTCAGATTCTTGAGCTTTTATTTGTTTTAAAGAGGGTTTTTTATAAAACCTATTACCTTTTGTATAATACTGTGATTTATCTTCATATGTTACTTTTTTAGACTGTGCAAATTCTTCTTCCAATGATAGCTCTGAATCAGGTATCTCATCGGATATACTGTAATCACCGCCTCTGAACACTAAAGAAAATCGCAAATTCTTTAGTCCAATACCAATTTTTATAATTAATGATAATAAATTTAAATCCATATCGTGATACCAATTACTGAACTCATATGATAATTATATGAAGTAATAGTTAACTAAAAGTTAATGTGGATTTTATACGCTTTGTTCTATCAAAGATAAAAGCTGCTCTCTGTCCTCTAATGTATCTACCGGTACTGCCCAATATCTCATAGAGACTAGTTTACCATTTTTATTTGTATATGAAAATGGCTGTGAATTAAGGGATTTGATCAGTGCGATATTTTGGTCATGACCTTTGATATAAAATACTTCATCCACAACTATCCCAAAGATTATAGAGTGTTTGTAAATGCCGTATCCGCCGAACATTTTTCTAGAGCGAATGCCATCGATTTCTGACATTTGGTCTAAGAGATACTCTATAAACCCATCTGATGTTGACATTTTATCCCCACCTTTTATGTACCCAAAACCATTGTGATGGTTTGTTTCTAATCCATTTTTCTAAGACATCGTTAATGTGCTGCATCAAAGTATTTGCTGTATCATCGCTTGTATAATGTACCCGCTCAAATCTTAGGTTGAAATATGCGCCTGTTGTTCGTTCTAAGCGAATCATATAAACTGGTAGGTTGTACTTAATTGCAAGCTTTGCAGGAAGAGTTGTGGTTTTAGCATTGAGACCAAAAAACTTTAAATCTTCACCCTGGTTCATCTTTTGATCTATCAACATTCCTAGAGCCTCATTAGCATTGATTCCATCAACTATCTGCTTTACCCCTGCTACGCCTTTCGGTATCATATTTACTGCTCTTTTAGCACGCATCTTAAGCATTAAATGATCTACTATAGGGTTGTTAATTGGCCTGTATACTAGATGTAACTTGTATCCAACACAGTCTGCTATAGAAGGTATAAGTTCAAAGTTTCCGTAATGTCCAGAAAGAAGAATGGAATTGCTCGGTAGCGTATCAAAGCCTTTTTGGCACTTAATGCGTTTTTTAAATGATGATTTAGATAACCTAGATGAGTATGGTAGCTCTCCTATATTACGGCCCAAATTATCCCACATATCACTGATAATTTGAGATATTGATTCTTGAGTTAGATTCGGGAAGCACATCGCGATGTTTTTCTTGGCTATTTTATTAGCTTTAAATAATGGGCCAATTTTACGCATGATCAGGCCACAGATGTAAGATGCTGTATCTACAGGTAATATGAGTAATAGAGTATACATGCAGTATACAGCAGCGCCTTCTATAGTGTATAGAGACCGTTTCATAATCTTTCTAAGAGTGATGCTCATCGCCAGCTACCAATGCTCCTAATTTCTTTTTTCCTAGTATGTGTACATGAAAATGTGGAACTGTTTGAGAGGCATCAGATCCGTGATTCATTATCAGCCTGTACCCGCTTGATTCTAACTCTAACACACTTGCAACCTTTTGTACTCCCTTAAAAAATGCATCAACTGTTGATGCATCGTTGGTCGAAACGAAGTCATCAAAAGACATACATTCTTTTTTTGGTAATACGAGTACATGGGTTGGTGCCGATGGGTGTAGGTCGTGGAATGCTATGACGTGTTCGTTTTCATAAACTTTGTTGCAAGGAATTTCTCCTCTTAAGATCTTTGCAAATATGTTGTCTTTATTATAGTCCATTTTGAGGAAATATTAATGTTTTAGATTAGATAGCACATCTTGAATATTATTGTAATAAAAAAACAGCTACCCAATTCGGATAGCTGTTTTTAAATTAACGAATAAATTCACTAATAAAGATGGACCTATCTGTTGTCGTCTCTTCTTTCGTCATTATTTCTGTCATTAACGCTTAGATTACTTGCGTCTCTAGAATTTCTTTCGTTAGATCTTTCAGAAGCTTGACTTTCATTTCTGGAATCATTGTTGTTACGATTTTGAGAAGCTTGTCTAGGCTCATTAGACTGTCTAGAATTTTTAGACGCAGCTTGATTTGCGTTGTTATCACGCTTCTGCTTTGCATTAGCTTGCTGTTTTTTTTGCGCTTGAGGCTGTTGATTGTTGTCTCTTGAAGCGAGGTTGGAGCAATCTTCTCTCATGTAGTCTGGCATGCTTTTCAGCATTCTACCATTTTCTGTATGTGATCTACATTCCTGAGATAAGTTTCTACTAGCCGAAGCTTGTTGTTGTTCTTCAGATGCATAAGCCGAGAAAGCGGGAACTAAAGCTATCATACTTGCGCAAAGTAATTTTTTCATAATACACTCCTATTGTATTTATATGTTTAATGCATAGTACGCATTATATAAGATAGATGCTATAGATTGAGTGATGCAAGTCAACCAAATATTGTTGTATCTCAATATAATAAGTTTGCTTTAAATGTGTGATCAAAAAAAACAGGCAAGATCTTTATCTAAGAAATTGCCTGCATTTTTTTAAGTTTTATAGCCTGTACGTTTAGTAACCTGAACTGTTTTTCTTAGCATCTTCTTTTGCTTCTTCAGCTTTGTCTTTTGCTTTTTCAGCTTTGTCTTTCATTTTCTTAGCGTCTTCTTTCGCTTTTTCAGCCTCTTTTTTCATTCTTTTAGCGTCTTCTTTCGCTTCTTTAGCATCTTTATAAGCATCTGATTGAGACATCAGTCTCTGGCAGTCTTCTCTCAAATGATCGGGAGCGCTTCTCATTAGTCTTCCATCTTGCATATGAGATCTGCATTCTTGAAGCATTGCTTTGTTATTGTCTGCAGCTTGATATTCTTCTGCAGCGTTAGCTACTAAAACTGGAGCAAGCGCAACAGCAGCAGCGCAAAGTAATTTTTTCATTCTATACCTCTTTGGTTATTTTTGTATTAAAAATGCCAGAAAGCACTTCTATCGTAAAGAATGCTATAACTCCTTTATGGCAAGTCAACTGAAAAATGCACAATATATAGTTTACAATCGTGAGGTTGAGTTTATATACACAATCATTGTAACTTCATTGTGTAGGCTATGGAAAAAACTATTGCTGATATACTAGAAGGCTATAAAAAGTTTCGTAAGAAATACGCTATTTGCGATAAGCCTATCATGGAGACTCTCTCTTCCAAAGGCCAAAATCCAAAGATTATGGTTGTGGCTTGCTGTGATTCTAGGGTGGACCCTGCATTGATACTTCAGTGCGATCCAGGTGATTTATTTGTGGTTCGAAATGTTGCTAATATCATACCGCCATATGAAAAAGATGATATGCACCATGGTACAAGTGCTGCTCTTGAATTTGGTGTGAGGTTTTTACGCGTATCGAATCTTATAATATTAGGCCATAGCCAGTGTGGAGGTATAGAAAACCTTTTGAATCAAGATAATATAGCAGAAAATGATTTTATATCTAACTGGGTGTCTTTAATTGATATAGACCACGCTCATCAACATGATGTTGATTCGTGTGCTAAAGTGTCGCTTAAAAAGTCATATGAAAATTGCATGACATTTCCTTGGATTCACGAGAGGGTAGATAATACAACTCTCGCAATACATACATGGTTTTTTGATATAAAGACTGCTAAATTATTTGACTGCAGAGATGCAGAGTGCAAAGAGGTGTAGTGTTATTATGTTTGCAAAAACTTGTGTAGAAGTTCTTGAATCATAAAATGGCTGCACTATATAGAGCTCATATAAATATTATGAGCTTGATAATGAAGCAGCAAAAGTTCGATGCGAATATCGATAAAGTCTTAAATCTAATGATTAACTCGATCTATACGAATCGAGATATCTTCCTGCGGGAGCTTATCTCAAATGCATCGGATGCATGTGATAAACTTCGCTATTTGCAGATAGAAAATCCAGCATTAGCTTCTGGTTTAGAGTTGGGAATCAAAGTGCTGATAGATAAAACGGCGGGTACACTCATAATATCAGACTCAGGCATTGGAATGAATGAAGCTGAGATGGTTGCAAACTTAGGCACTATTGCTAGCTCTGGTACGCAAAAATTTTTAGAAAGCGTGTCTGGTCAAAACTCTCAAATGATGAACTTAATTGGTCAGTTTGGTGTTGGTTTTTATTCTGCATTTATAGTTGCGAGCAATGTTCGGGTTGTATCTCGCTCTGGGTCTGATGATAAAACATATGTGTGGGAATCAGATGGAGTCTCTGGATATAAAGTTGGTGAGGCTGATAAACAAAGGGATTATGTTGGTACAGATGTTATACTCACAATAAAGCCAGAGGATTCGGAGTATTTAGATAAATATCGCATTAAGCACATCATTACTAGCTATTCGGACCATATATCGTTCCCAATAGAGTTGTGCGATGATGAAAATACAACAGAGATTGTGAATTCTAGATCAGCATTATGGGTGCGGCCAAAAAGTGAGATATCTGATGAAGCATATAAAGAGTTTTATCATCACATCTCGCACATGCCAGACGATTTTTGGCATAAGATACACTATCAGGCTGAGGGAAATGTCAACTACAGCTCTCTCCTTTATATACCTTCGATGAAGCCATTTGATCTGTTCCATCCAGACCGTAAGATGTCGATAAAGCTTTATATTAAGCGTGTATTTATCACAGAGGACTCTGCCTTGCTACCCCAATATATGCGCTTTATACGCGGTATTGTGGATTCA
This sequence comes from Candidatus Jidaibacter sp., assembly GCA_021299995.1. GTDB lineage: Bacteria > Pseudomonadota > Alphaproteobacteria > Rickettsiales > Midichloriaceae > JAJTIA01. The sequence continues at coordinate 30,097 of JAJTIA010000001.1, forward strand.
GAAGATTTGCCACTTAATATAAGTAGAGAGACTATTCAGAACAATGCTGTGCTTAATAAAATCAGGAAATCTCTTGTGAAGAAGATTCTTTCTGAGTTGAAAGCCCGCACAAAAGCAGACAAGCCTGAATATCTAAAATTCTGGAAATCATTTGGAGAAGTGATGAAAGAAGGGTTGTGCGAGGGAGCTCTTGAGGAAAAAGAAGAGCTACTTGATGTATGTAGATTCTATACGTCTCAAAGTGAAGATGACATGGTGAGCTTTGAGGAGTATATAGAGCGTATGGTAGAAGGGCAAAGCCAGATCTTCTTCTTAACAGGAGAAGACCTTTCTAAACTTCGTACACATCCAAGATTAGAAGGCTTTAAAAAACGTGGTGTTGAGGTGTTGCTACTATGTGATCATGTAGATGATTTTTGGGTCAACGCTGTGAGTCAGTTTAAAAATACAGAGCTCAAAAATATATCGCATCATGATATTGATTTGAATGCGATTAAAAATCTAGAAGAGGCAAAGCAAGAGCAAGAGAAAGAAAATGAAGCTGATATCATAGATTTTGTTAAGCAAACATTAGGTGATGCTGTAAAGGAAGTGAAATCCTCTGGTAAATTAGTTGATACAGCAGCATGTCTTGCATTTTCTGCAGGTAATATGAGCATTAGAATGGAGAAGATTTTAGTTGAGCAAAAGCAGCTTAAGGGATATTCATCTAAGATTTTAGAGGTGAATTTGGATCATCCTATACTACATAAGATATCAGCACTAGTTGAACAGGATTCGGCATCAGAAAAAGCACAAGATCTTGTGTGGCTAATATTCGATCAGGCGTGTATCCTAGATGGTGATAATATTAAAGATCCAAATGCATTCTGTAAGCGTTTAAATAAGCTTGCTAGCGGATTTTAATGAAAATGCTATATCTGCTATTGAAAATCTGAATAACGTACCTATATTATATTAGAAATACAATTTTGAGGTTGGTATGGATTATACAAAACAGACAGTAGGACAGTCTGCCACATATGCGAGTTATGATCAGGGTTTGCGTTCTTATATGCTATCTGTTTATAATTACATGGCGTCTGGTCTTGCAATAACAGGCTTAGTTGCGCTAATTGTTGCATCTTCGCCGGCTTTACTAACAATGCTTTTTACAACGCCCCTACAGTGGTTAGTCGCTTTTGCGCCTCTCATCATGATATTTTTTGTGATGCCTAATTTGGCTAACTATTCTCTGCAAAAAGCACAGGCTATGTTCTGGATCTTTGCAGGCCTTATGGGTCTCTCTATCTCCTGGATATTTATTGCTTATACAGAGATGAGTATTGCTCGCGTGTTCTTTATTAGTGCTTCTGTGTTCGGTGCTATGAGCTTGTACGGGTACACTACTAAGAAAGATCTAACAAGCATGGGTTCGTTCATGATTATGGGATTGATTGGTGTGATTATAGCATCCCTTGTGAATATATTTTTACAAAGTCCTGCTATATATTTCATCACATCTATCTTAGGAGTGTTGATATTCATTGGGTTAACAGCATATGATACCCAACGTATTAAAAATGTTTACTATCAAGTAGCAGGTACCGGTGATCTAGCAACTAAGGTTGCTATATACGGTGCGTTGAGCTTGTATATGGACTTTATTAACTTGTTTATTCAGTTGCTTCAATTATTTGGCGAAAGAAAATAAGTTGAGAGTAATGCTAATAAAAAAAAGCCGGCTTTTTTTAGTCGGCTTTTTTTATGATCTGGGCTTTCTATATACCGAGAGCCTCAATAAGGGTTGTAATGCTATTGTGCATACGTATATATTTTTGGATTACGGCGATGTCATATAAGATTCTTTCATCACGTATTGGAGCGTTTGCAGCGCCTTGATCGGTCCAAGATACGTCGCCAGCAATCTCACCAACGTCATCAGCTAGGGTCATCACTGACTCTAATACAGTCTTATTTAAAGTTTGTTTAGAAATTTTTTGTATGCAATTACTAGTCCTGTAATGGTATTTCAGCTTTTTATTGGATGTTATACAATTTTCTGATTCTATGGATTTGGCATTGTCATAGAGCTTCAATGTCGGAGCAATAATTTCTAATATACTAGGTCCGGTTAATGAAGTAACGGATAATATATTCATTAAGTGTTTATAATAATGTAGATCAGCTCTAAAATATAAATGCTGATTTTCTGGTGTCATTCTAAGTATTTGTCTAAAGTGCTCAATAGTCTGTTCCTCCTCATGGGGAAGTAAGAAAAGCTCATTATGAGATCTTGCATCTTTAGCCTGTTTTTTACAATCTTCTATTATATTTATTAATAACTTAAGCCTAAGTGGCGTTATTATATTATGCATCTCATCTTCTGTTCTTCCCCTGAAGTTCTATTGAATACTGCCAGTATTGATCATGTATTGATAAGCTTCATGTTTTATTTGGTAGTCAAATATATCTTTTATACTAAGTTTATTAATTACTTTTCTAAATTGCCAAATAGAATAATCTTGTATTTCTTTGAGCAGCAACGCATTCCATCATTCTGAATATATCTGAAGCTGAAGCGGGATTAACATATTCATCATTGCTCCATGAATGAAGCTCACGTTTCGCAATTATCATCGGCAATTCATCTCCAGGAGCGAGCGTTAAGTCGTTTATATCAAGTATTTTGATATTTAACTTACCGCAAAATGTTTGCAACTCTGCCATTCCTGTAGAAGAAAGCAATTCTTAGTAGTATAAATATGTAATATCTAGGCCTGGATTGGCACATCTTGTTCTAATCATGAGTAATTGATTTTCAGGATTTAAGAATATATCGGGATTTTTGTTGAACCAAATTCTACAAGTTCGGCTTATATGCTGTACATAAGTTTTTGCTTGCATTTTACTATTGTCTATTAAAATAATTGCATGATGCGCATTATAACGAAGAAAAGATGAAATACCGATGTTTTTGATGATTTTATCTGCTAGTATAGAGCTTATATAAAAAAGAGATGCAAATAAATTGGTATTTATATGAAAATGCAAATACAGATATATTTTTTCAGCTGTATATAGAATATCTTTGCGTAATATGGCGGACTTTCCCCAATTGGCCGAATATAACTGCAGGGTAGTATTTATCGTCATCTTCGTTTTTATGAGATATATTTTATATCTGTTCAAGATATGTCCCACCACTCATGCGGTTTACATAGCCCGCTTGAATAACTAATTGTTCTTTTGCTACAAATAGGCTGGGATTGAACTCTATTTGCTATTGATATTATTTTATGATGCTCTCTTTTTTAAGAAGATTAAAAAGCCTGTGCCAAATATTGCAGATAATAATGATCCTATAATTACACTGATGCGCATAATATAATTTGGCTCAGATACTTCAAAAGTGAGGTCGCCAATAAAAAGACTCAGCGTGAAGCCAATGCCGCCAAGAATACCGATAGCATAAAACCTAGGCCAAGAGATGTCGTCAGGTAAAGAGCAGTAAGAAAGTTTGACTGCAGCATAGGCAAACAAAAAGATCCCTATTTGTTTGCCAACAAATAATCCTAAAATGATACCTAAAGCAAGAGGGCTCATTAATAAGTTTCCAGAAAATGTTGTAAACGAGACCCCGGAATTAATAAAAGCAAATAATGGCAATATTGCAAAATAAACAATCGGTCTTAAAACATTCTCTAAATTATTGAATGATAGATTGATATGCTCTCCTTTCACAACAGGAATGGTGAGTGCTAAAACAATGCCGCATAAGGTGCCATGAATGCCGGATTCCACCATCGCAATCCAAAGAAATATTCCTATAAATAGATAATAACAGCTACGAGTTACTTGCAACCGATTGAGCATACACAATAATCCCGTTAACATGATTGATATAAGAATTGCAATGAGACTTGCTGATTTGCTATAAAAAACACCAAGAATAAACAATGCTATAGCATCATCTATCAATGAAAACCCAATGATGAATGCGCGTAGCTTTGTTGATATAAAGTTACCAAACAAAGATAATATCCCAAGCATAAAAGCTGTGTCTGTAGCAATTGGAATCGCCCAACCTTTTAAAGTGGTTGGTGAATTGATATTGAACCATAGGTAAATTAAAACAGGAACAACGATGCCGCCTACAGCTGCTGCTCCTGGTAAAATAAGAGTTTGCTTATCTTGAAATTCCCCACGCACTAAATGGAATTTTAGTTCAAGGCCAATGAGTAAAAAAAACAAAGTCATTAAAGCATCATTGACGATTTGAATAAGTGGGCCGTTATATATAAATGCTCCATATCCTAAGGTGACTGGGTAAAAAACGAAATTTTTATAGATTTGTTGCCAAGGCCCAATATTAGCAACTAAAACTGCAGCTGCCACACTAAGCATAAGCAATATCCCTGATGTAAGCTCTGAATGATAAAGATGGGAGAGTTTTATTTTAGCCATAGGAGCATTGCTTTTTGAGATCTATAAATTTCTACACTAAAAAAATATATACATTAATTGTATAGTTTGTATCAAGCTAATCAATTAGTTAGTTCAGCTTTGTTTACAATATTTAGCTTGTCAAGTAGCTTAAGATCATACTACAATACTGAGATAAGATATATTTTCTATAGGCTATAACAACTCAATCTAGAGTCTTTATGTCACATGCATAAAAATAGCATGAATTTTCAGGTGATCGTTGTGCCATAATCTTATGGTTTAAGTCATGTCATAAGGTGGGACAAGCCGAGCAAAACGATATCTTGAAATTTAGCTAATGTAGTGCGTTTCACATTAAAGTCTTTTCATTTTGATAGTGATTAATCTATTTATATTTCAAAGTTTTTTTTGCGTGATATTTTATTGAGATGCTTAAATTAGTGATACAGTGAAAATCGCTTAGTGATTTGTGAGACTGTGTCCCATTCTCCAAAAAGCACTGCTGCATAGTATTGATGCTCATCTTGGGTTTTGAGAGAGATACTAGATATCTGCTCAAGATACGTCCCAACGGTCATGCTATCTATAAAGGCAAGTTGCATAACGCCACCTTCTTTTGCCGCGTAGAACAATATATGGCATGCCTGAAACTTTCCAGTCATTGCCGCTTGCATCTATGTTAGATTGTAAAAATGCTGTTTTTTCACCAATCATTGCTCCAATTGCTAAAGACGCGTGTGCCACAGCGTTCATTGCAGCGCCAATTTCTATTTCTTTATTTACTATTATCACTAGCTTGTTCTCAAAATTCATTTTGCCTCCTTTATTTTTACTACTCTTCCATTGGTTGCTTTCACTAAGTCTGTGCTCGTTATAGAAAATACAGCATTTGCTGTCCCAGCTGCTGCCCAAACTTCTTCTGATTTTAATAGATCTTCATCTATATAGAGCAATTCTATAGTGGTTTTGTGTCCAATAGGTGGAATTCCACCTATCCCAAAACCAGTGATGTCTCGTGCAAAATTTGCATCGGCTTTTATAATGATGTCATTAGCCAGGGCTTCTATGAGCTTTATGTCTACTTGATTTGTTCCAGAGGATATTACTAGCACTGGTTTATTAGTATGTTTAGTTTTGAATATTAGAGATTTTGCAATTTGTGAGATATCCCAGCCTATGCTTTCCGCTGCATCGATAGCTGTTCTCGTGCTGTTAGGCAGCTCTACTACTTTACATGCAAGGTTTAATTTTCTCAATTCATTCTGCACAGCAAATGCGCTTTTTGCTAATGTTTCCATAGTATACTTTTCCCATTTGATAAAAATTTGGGATTTGAAGTGTTTGTCATGGAGCTATTGCCGTTGTGCGAGCATCTCTCTCCTAAGCATCAGGCAGGTGTTATTGAGCATATCGTGGTTGCAAAAGGGGATATCGAGGTTATGGTTGATGGAGTATGGCACTTGGTGAAGCAGGGTGACGGGTTTAAGTTTAAAGCTGATGTTCCTCATGGTTACCGGAATTTGTCATGTGAGCCTAGTGTCTTTCATGATGTTATTCATTATACTTGATATGTAGTTTTTAACAAATCATGTTGATCAATATCTCATGATTGGTAGTATGTTTCATAAATATTGCGTTGGAGCCCAAGAAATGAAGAATATAGCGAATGCGATTAGGTTTTTATCTATCGATATGGTGGAGGCTGCTAAGTCAGGTCACCCTGGTATGCCTATGGGGATGGCCGATATTGCTGCTGTATTATATAAAGATTTTTTAAAGTTTAATCCACATGACCCAACTTGGCCTAACCGTGATAGATTTATCGTGTCAAATGGTCATGGGAGTGCCTTATTATACTCATGCTTGTACCTTTCTGGATATGAAAAGATGACTCTTGATGAGCTGAAGCGCTTTAGGCAGATTGGCTCTATCACGCCTGGGCATCTAGAAATGAATAAAGAATGCAGTATTGAGACCACAACAGGGCCTTTGGGTCAGGGTTTGGCTAATGCTGTAGGGTTTGCTCTTGCCGAACGCATGATGAATGCGAGATTTGGTAATGAGTTGGTAAATCACAAAACTTATGTATTTTGTGGTGATGGGTGTTTAGCAGAAGGAGTGGGGCAAGAGGCTATAGCACTTGCAGGGCACTTAGGTTTAAAAAATCTCATAGTGCTTTTTGATGATAACGGTATAACAATTGATGGACCAACATCGCTTTCAACATCGGAGGATCATATAAAGCGTTTTGAGGCTGCTGGCTGGAACGCAATGCGTATAGATGGACATGATTATGAGCAAATCAAGAATGCATTAAAGATAGCGCAAAGCTCAGATAAGCCCATAATGATTGCGTGTAAAACCAAGATAGGATGGGGTGCGCCTAATAAGGCGGGTTTTAATTTTGTGCATGGTGCGCCGCTTGGTAAGGAAGAGGTGGCTCTTACAAGGAATAATTTGGGATGGGAACATCCTGCGTTTGTGGTGCCAGATGAGATTTTAAGCGAGTGGAGATCATTTGCTAAGAGGTCTGAGCTTGAGTATATTGCTTGGAGCAAGCGTTATGAATCAAAGGGTGCGGACTTCCATAAATTCATAAATAAAACGGATCTCATAGGTGTTTCCAAGGTATTTGCAGATCTTAAAGCGGCGTTTTATGCAGAAGCAGACCTTGAGGCATCACGTGTGTCATCTGGCAAGGTGTTATACGGCATTTCAAGGGATGTGCTAAATTTGATAGGTGGTTCTGCTGACCTTACAGGTTCGAACAATACGAGACCAAAGTATTTTGCTGGTATATCTAAGGGTTCTTATGCTGGAAGATATGTGAATTACGGGGAAAGAGAGCATTTAATGGCAGCTATGATGAATGGAATGGCCCTTTATGGTGGTTTTATTCCGTATGCAGGTACATTTTTGACATTCTCCGACTATTGTAAGCCAGCAATTCGTTTATCTGCAATGATGAGGCAGCAGGTGATTTATATTATGACGCATGATTCTATTGGCTTGGGTGAGGATGGCCCTACACATCAAGCGGTTGAACACTTGGCAGGTCTGCGTGCAATACCTCACTTGCGAGTATATAGGCCAGCCGATAATATCGAAACTTTGGAGTGTTATGAATTAGCTCTCAAAGATATCAATACCCCGAGTTTATTTGCACTTTCGCGTCAGCCTTTGCCTAGAGTGAGGCTAGATAATGAGGCTGCGAATCTTGCATCATACGGTGGGTATATTATCAAAGAGGCTGAATCTGAATTAGAAGTGACTATTTTTGCAACAGGCTCAGAGGTTGCGATTGCACTACAGACCGCAAAGATTTTAGAAAATATTGCGCGAGGTGTAAGGGTTGTCTCTGTGCCATGTATTGAGCTTTTATTTGAGCAAGATGCAGAGTATTTGATGATGCTTACATGTAATAATAGCCTCAAAGTTGGTGTAGAGGCTGCTAGTAGCTTTGGTTGGGAGCGTTTGATAGGATCGCACGGTCTCTTTTTTGGTGTGGATTCTTTTGGACACTCTGGTCCTTATAAAGAGGTGTACAAACATTTTGGCTTGGAAGCTCAGCATATTTCATCTAAAATCTCTGAGATTTTAAAAATGCGAGAAGATAGGTGAGTGGATGTCATCATAACGATGTATTAGACTTGTACTTCGCAGGCTATGGGGAAATAGGGTTGATTATAACGTTGTTTCTAAACGGTTTTATAGGAAGTTTTATCCACTGTATCACTATGTGTGGCAGTATATCTATCTCTATCTCTAATGCAAGATTAATGCATATTAAACCTGATAACATGTCTCAATATAGCAAGATTGATAGTGTTTTTGCAGCGCCATATTATTTGGGCAAAGCAATTACATACGTTTTATTAGCGGTGATATTTTTTGCACTAAAATCGACTGTAAAAGATTTTCTTATAGCAAAAATTCTTGCGTTTTCTTTATTAGTCACAACGGCAATTGCATTTATCGTGATTGCTATAGGGGGGAATGTTAATATTAAGATCGTATCAGGTAAGTATAAAATAATCGAACGTTTTATTTCTGTGTTTTCGGCAAAATATTTTTCATTTTTTGGGCTCAAGGGTTTGATATACGGTATGATACTTGGTTTGATACCTTGTGGGCTCGTGTATACATCTATTATTACAGCAGCCGCCTATGCACACACAGTATATACAGTGATTGTTGGGGTTTTTGCCTTTGGATTTGCAACAATTCCAGGGCTTTTTATAAGTGCCTATTTTGGTAGTATTGTTACTGCTTATAAGAGTAAAAAAGTGATTGGAGTGTTTTTTACCCTACTGATGCTATTTAATTCATATTTGCTGATCAGTTATGCGTTGAAACTGCTCTAAAATAATGCTATTTTCCTGTATGAATTGTTTAATTTTTTAAGTGAAAATATGGTTAGTTTAGCGAAGCATCCGCCAAAATATGCAGATGAGGCGGTTAGGTTATTTGCTGTTGCGTCTATGGTGTGGGCTATTTTAGGCATGACTTTTGGTTTATGGATAGCCTTACAAATGGCTTATCCTATATTCAACTTTGATAATGCATTTACAACGTTTGGTAGATTGAGACCTTGCCATACAACGAGTGTGATTTTTGGATTTGGTGGGAATGTTTTGTTTGCTACTTCCTTATATGTTGTGCAGAGGACTTGTCAGACTCGTCTAGCGGGTAAAAAATGGATGCATTACGTTATATTTGTAGGATATCAACTATTTTTAGTGTTAGCCGCAAGTGGCTATATGATGGGTATTACACAGGCACGTGAATATGCTGAGCCAGAGTGGTATGCTGATATTGTTTTAACTGTTGTTTGGGTCTCGTATTTTATAATATATTTAGTGACGATAATGCACAGAAAAGAGCCTCACATATATGTGGCAAACTGGTTTTTTATGGCGTTTATACTGGTTGTTGCGATTTTACACTTAGGTAATAACGCATCTATTCCTATATCTTGGACAACTAGTGTGTATGTGTTCTCAGGCGTTCAGTCTGCGATGATACAGTGGTGGTATGGGCATAATGCTGTGGGTTTCTTCTTAACCGCTGGATTCTTGGGTATAATGTATTATTTTATACCGAAACGTGCTAATCGACCTGTATATTCTTATAGATTATCTATTTTACACTTCTGGGGATTAGTATTCTTATATATTTGGGCCGGTGCACACCACTTGCATCATACAGCTTTACCTGACTGGACTCAGACGCTTGGCATGACTATGTCTTTAATGCTTTGGATACCTTCTTGGGGTGGTATGGTAAACGGTATTATGACACTTTCTGGTGCTTGGGACAAGCTAAGGGAAGATCCTGTGCTACGGTTTTTGGTAATATCTGTCGCATTCTATGGGATGAGTACGTTTGAAGGGCCTGTAATGGCCATTAAGTCGGTAAACGCTTTAAGTCATTACACGGAGTGGACAATAAGCCATGTGCACTCTGGTGCTTTAGGTTGGGTAGCATTTATTAGTTTTGGTGCTCTTTACCACTTATTTCCAAAATTATGGAAGAAGAAAGAGTTGTACTCGCTGCCTTTGGTTAATCTACACTTGTGGTTGGGTTGCATAGGAATTGTGCTATATATCACATCCATGTGGGCTGCTGGCATAATGCAGGGGTTGATGTGGAGAAGTTATGACGAAATGGGCTTTTTACAGTACTCATTTGTTGAAATAGTAAAGTCTTTACATCCGCTATATGTGATAAGAGCATTGGGTGGTGCATTCTTTTTATCTGGTGTGTTGGTTATGACATATAATATTATTAGAACTCTCATGTTGCCTAGCGTTAAGTCTGAAGAAGTGCCAGAGTTAGTAACAGAAAGTGCTAAAGCTTGAAGAGGTGGGTAATATGTTTAAATTTTTTAAAGATCATGGATTAATCGAGAGAAATGTATTTTTATTAATTGTTCTCACTATATGTGTGTCATCCATTGGTGCGATTGTTGAGATATTTCCATTATTTATCAAAGATGTAGCAATCGAAAAGGTAGAAGGGATGCGTCCTCATACACCTCTTGAGCTCGCAGGATTTGAGATCTATAAGAGGGAAGGGTGCTATGGTTGCCACTCACAGCAAATTAGAACATTGCGTGATGAGGTCGAGAGATATGGTCATTATTCTCTTGCAGCAGAAAGCATGTATGATTATCCATTTCAGTGGGGTTCTAAGCGTACAGGCCCAGATTTAGCACGTGTTGGCGGTAAGTATTCTGATGATTGGCAAGTAGAGCACTTGATGGCACCTCGCTCTTTGGTTCCAGAATCTATAATGCCAGGTTATAAATTTATGCATCATACAAAGCTTGATGAGTCTTTATTGCAGTCTATGATGTCTGTTTTAAGCATGGTTGGCACACCTTATACGCAAGTTGATATCGATAATGCACATTCCGATATCAGAGTACAGCTTGGTTTAGATATTGATCCTGCTAAGGTGGAAGACTTTAATAAGCGCTATCCAAAGGTGTTTATACGTAAATTTGACAGAAAAGCGACAGAAATCACAGAGATGGATGCACTGGTTGCATATTTGCAGAGTTTAGGCAATAGAGTGGATTTAAAGACTAATAAAGGTAGGGATTGGTAATGCTTTACTTAAAAATAGGAACGCTTGTTATATTATTCATAGCTAGTATTCTTTTATTAATCTGGGTGTTTAGACCTGGGTCAAAAAAAGAATATGATAGGGTAAGTAGATTGCCTTTAGAAGATGATGATATGAAGGATGTTTCGCCAAAAAAGAAGGAAGATAAAAAAAAAGATAGGTAGTGTGCGTGAAAGATTTGAAAAAAAATAAGAGTAACGAATCACAATATGGCGATACCGGCCATGAGTGGGATGGGATCAAAGAGCTTAATACTCCAGATCCGTTTTGGCTGAGAGCTTTGTTTTATGTGATGTTGTTTTTTTCATTGGGATATTGGTTTTTATACCCATCATTTCCAGGCCAACAAGACGATGGTATTTTAAATTGGTCATCTGATAAAGAAACCATAGAAGGGCTTAAAGAAATTCAGTCTATTAGAGATAAGATTTTGCCAGAGTTTAATAAAGCATCATTTGAAGAAATTTTAAAGGATCCTAAGCTATTAAAATTTGCAATTACTGGGGGTAAATCTGCATTCCATAATAATTGCTCTGTATGTCATGGTATAGGAGGTTCTGGGAATAAGGGATACCCTAAGCTTGCTGCAGGCTCATGGATTTGGGGTGGTAAGCCTGATGATATATATCAGACATTGAAATATGGTATTAGATCTGAACATCCAGAAGCTAGAGATTCGCAAATGGCCGCATTTGGTCAGGACAAGCTACTAACAGAAGAGCAGATAAGAACGTTAGTACCATTTGTAATGGGTTTGCATGATGGTACTGGTTATTCGGATCAGGCAAACGCAATATATCAAGCGAATTGTGCTAGCTGCCATGGTAAAGACGGTGCTGGTAACAGAGAGGTTGGTGCACCATCATTAAAAAGTGGGGTGTGGCTATATGGCGGAGATGAGCAAACAATCTATGAAACTATATATTACGGTAGAATGGGTGTTATGCCATACTGGGAAGGTAGGTTAGATGATCCAACAATCAGGCAACTTACAATATATGTACATCAGTTAGGAGGTGGCGAGTAGCCATACATAATCTTATGATTCATTTAAAGCATCAGCATTTTACAAAGGACAATTTAATTGAGATCTATAAAAAGATGTTGTTGCTTCGTAGATTTGAAGAAAAAGCGGGGCAGCTCTATGGTATGGGTCAAATTTCAGGGTTCTGTCATTTATATATAGGGCAAGAAGCTGTTGCTATTGGTGTGCAGTATGCTTTATCTAAAGATGACTCTATTATTACAAGTTATAGAGATCATGGAATCATGCTTGCAACAGGTAGTGATCCTAAAGCAATAATGGCAGAATTATTAGGTAAAGAGACTGGGTGTTCCAAAGGCAAGGGCGGCTCTATGCATATGTTCGACTTAGAGAAAAAATTCTATGGTGGGCATGGCATAGTTGCTGCCCAAGTTCCTATAGGCACTGGTATAGCTTTTGCAGAGAAATATAATGGTACAAAAAATGTGTCAGTTGTGTATTTTGGGGATGGTGCTGCGAACCAGGGGCAAGTATACGAATCGTTTAACATGGCCAAACTATGGAATTTACCAGTGCTATACATTATAGAAAATAATGAATATGCTATGGGCACATCTGTGAAACGTGCATCTGGCATGACAGAGCTATATAAACGCGGATATTCATTTGGTATACCAGGGGTACAAGTAAATGGTATGGATTTTTTTGATGTCCATACAGCAGTAGAAGAGATAGTGCAGGAAATGCGTGCTGAAAGTGGCCCTAGAATTATTGAAATGAAGACATATCGTTATCGTGGGCACTCTATGTCAGACCCGGCTAAATATCGTACGAAAGAAGAGGTTGCGCTCTACAAGGAGAAGAAAGATCCATTAGATCATATGGCGCACTACTTAAAAACTCATAAAGTAGCTGACGATAAATTGTTAGAAAAAATAGAAGAAGAAGTGATAGAATTGGTTAGAGAGAGCGTTGAATTTGCACAAAACAGCGCTGAACCTTCGGAGCGTGAACTATATAGAGATATATATGTTTAGTAGATCTTGATGAGAACTATAATACATAGCTGTTTGATAATCATTTTATGTTTGCTGCATTTCAATGTTCATGCGGTTGGGCGAATGAACAATAAAGTTGTGTTAATTACCCGAGGTAGCCAAGGGATCGGAAAAGGAATCGCAGAAGTGTTTGCAGCTGAGGGTGCTAATGTTGCTATTATAAGGCCACAAAAGAAAAGCTCGAAGATGTTGCAAGAGAAGTAAAGGAGCATGGGGGTAAAATCTCATATTTTGTAGCTGATATTACAAAAGAACAAGATATCCATAATGTGGTTGCTAAAATTGTAGATCAGCATAAACGTTTGGATATATTGATACATAATGCAGCTGGGATCTATCCATTTAAGAAAGTAGAAGATATGTCATATGATGAATGGCGTACAGCTTTAAATACAAATTGAGATGCTGTGTTCATTGTAACTAAAGCAGTATTAAATCAAATGAAGACCCAAAAATACGGGCGTATAGTGTATACTTCATCCATCTCTGGTCCTAAAGTTGGTTTGCCTGGTAAATCTCATTACACTGCTGCTAAAGCTGGGTTAACTGGTTTTATGAAGACTGTAGCAATTGAGCTAGCGCAATATAATATAACTGTGAATGCAGTAGAACCTGGTAATATAGAAACAGAAGGGCTGCGTGCTAGAAACTCGTCTGATGCAATAAAAGAAAGAATTGCTCCAATTCCTATGAAAAGGCTAGGCACACCACATGAAGTTGCATATGCTCACTTGTTTCTTGCGAGTGATGAAGCTGCCTACATAACTGGTCAATCGATAGTAGTAGATGGAGGCCAAATTTTGCCTGAGACTCAGTTCGGTTTTTAGATGTTTGCAATGTTAAAAGTTTAAAATTAAAAGCAAATAAAATCTTAGTGCATTTTATGAGGTTGTTTATATGATGTATATATATATTTATAGGATCTAATATGAGTGTTTCCAATCTTTTAACTTATGTCAATACACTTGCAATTGTCTGTATGGGTAGTTTTTGGTATTACGAAAATTATCATTCTGATTCGTCAGAGACGCAAGAAACACAGAATAATAAATTATCATCCTATACCGATCAAAGTGTTGAAGAATTTTTGTTGAATAACCCAAAAGTAATTGTCTCATCTTTAGAGAAATATCAAGATTCTTTAGTAAAAGAGCAGGAATCAAACCAAAAAAAATATTTAGAAGATAATCATGCAAAGATTTATCAAAGTATAACTGATCCAAGAGTTGGCAACGTAAAAGCAAAGAAAAAAATAGTAGAGTTTTTCGATTATAACTGTGGGTATTGTAAGGCTATGCTTGTAACAAAAGAAACAATGCTTAAAAATCGTAAAGATGTTGAGATTATCTTTAAAGAGTTACCTATTATGGGTGAGGCATCTTATATGCAAGCTCAAGCAGCAATTGCACTATACAGCATAGATCCAAAAAAATATTTTGAATTTCACGCTGAGTTATTAAAAAGCAAAAATGAGTATAAAGATTTTGATTCTATTAAAAGCTTGATTGCACAGCTTGGTATAGATAACGATGCATTTGAAGCATCGTACAAAAACCCTAAAACTGCGTCTAAGATAAAAGAAAATCTCGACTTAGCTTATGCATTAGGCATTAGAGGTACACCTGTATACATTATTGATGATGTCATTATACCTGGTGCTATTGGATATCAAGATATTTTAAAAATTATATCGGACTAGTGAAAAGTATATGAACAAGATAAATGAGAATCAAAGTGTGAGTTATAAAAATCAGATTATGATCTTTGGGTCTTGTACTATATTACTCATGATCATTATGATGGCCCTATTTTATTATCAGTTTTACACAACTAATCAGTTAAAAGATTTAATACATAATGCAGAGCGAGATATTAAAACGCATGTATCTAGCGATGATTTGCGAGTATCTACTAATATGGTGATTGCAAAGACGGAAGAGGCTATCGCGATAATTAATTCTATAAAAGATGAGATAGATAGATCTGTTAAAATAGATGATGAAAAAAACAAATTGATGTCTCAGAAGTACCATATTGTTTTGGTTGCATCTCTTATAGAAAAGAGCATTTTAAAAGGTGAAGTGTTTGCAGATGATTTAGAGACACTGCAAAAATTTGCAGATAAAAAAATCTCAAAAGAAATGTCGGTTTTGTCATCTTATAAATATCTCAAGCAGAATAAAATTACACCAGATAATGTAAATACAAACACTGCTGCAGAGAGCATAGTATTATCTTTAACAAATGCTATGCTGGATAAAAAAGAGCAAATAGAGCAGGACCAAACTTGGTGGAGTAAAGTTCATAGATTTTTTGCAAAGTGGTTTTCTATTGAAAAAGTGGATGGACATCTGGATTCAAAAGATAAACATAGCTATGCAATGATTGCAGCCGATATGTTGAGAGACAATAACGTAGAAGGAGCATATTTTATGCTCTCTAAGCTTGCATCCAATAAAGAGATGGCTCAGGTATTATCTGATTTGAAGCAGCTTAAGGAAGCACTAAACGCATGTAAATCTATTAAAGATAAGGTGTTGCTCGATGATTAAGTTTTTAATATCGATTTTGCTTATAAGTTGTTTCGTACTTACTGGATATTGGTTTGCAGAGAACACAACAGATGTGACATTCCTTGCGTTTGGTTATGAAATTAAGACCAATATATTTTTAGCAATTATCATGCTGTTGATATTGGTCATTATAACGTCTCTGATTTTTAAAATACTAAACACAATATTATTTTTACCATCTTCAATAAGAGAATATTTGGCTGGTAGAAAAAGAAATGCTGTGATTGAGAACTTAGTTTTATTAGGTGAGTCATTATTTATTAAAGATGAAAAGCAGATAAGTGTTGCTGCAAACAAGCTTTATTCATTGCTTGAATTTTTAGATGTCGCAAAATCTTTGCGCTTATATCTATCATCTATTGTCCATCCAAAAATATCGCTAAGCATTGCAAAAGATATTTTGGATCAACGATCTGGTAACATGAGTGCAGCTCTTTATGTGTTTGTAAAATTAAATACTAAAGCAGATCAACAGCTTGGTGTTTTTGAGGTGATGAACGAAAATATTGAGTTTATATCTTCAGGCTTTTTGGTTAATAAATACATAGAATTGGGAATGAATTTGAGAAGGTTTAAGCTACTTTTAGACTTCCTTAAAACATCGAATGCAGAGCGATTGTATAAGAGCAATATACTTGCATTAAAATCAACTGTTTTACTAGAGTTGGCAAAAGAAGCTAATGCAGCGAGTGATTATGAAAATGCTGCTAGCTTATCAGAGCAAGCACTGAAAGTATCTGAATCAAACGATCATGCATTTGAATTGTTAATAGCTAGCTATATTGCTCTTAATTACAAATCTAAAGCTGTAAAATATGTGAAAAAATACTGGAAGGATTGCCAAGGCGAAATAGCGACTCGTGCGGTTTTAAGGCTGTTGGATCAAATTCCTACAAGCGATATGTATCAACTTGGTATGGATTTAGATTCTATTACTAAAGGCTCTTATGAAAGCAAGATAGTGTTAATTAAATCAGCGATTAACGCCACTTTTTACGATCAGGCTTTTCAGGAATTATCTAATATCTTAGAAATTAAAGGCAAGACAAAGCGTCTATGCATTATAATGTCAGAACTGAGTTTTAGAACAAATGGCAGCGGTGCTGAGGTGATAGACTGGCTTAAAGAGTCTATGACTTGTGAAGATAATTAAAGTCATAATTATGAGCCGCGTACAGAAGATGTTCTTGAGCAAGCGGCTTTTTTTAGAACGTTGATCAAAGTGTTGGTACATCGCTAGTCATTTTATTTTCTATGCCCATATCTTTTAATATGGAGTAACGAGCCTGTAAAGCACCTGCGATTGCTGCTGTCAGGCCAAATTTGCTAAGAACCATCCAAGCGCCATTGTTGAAAATAAGCCGCCTGTAATTAGTGACTGTTTTTGTATAGCCATATTATTCTCATCAAAATGTTAATATATTGTTAATATATTTAAAAGGTTTTGAAAAATCAATTAAATAATTTAAACACCATGTATGAAAATTTTATATTTATTCGCAAGTTTTAGCGTATTTTGCAAATCAAGCACTAACGTAGATCCAGATTCTGCAACAATTCCTTGAATGCCATACTTGTAGGCGTTTTCTATTGTATCAGCACCAATGCAAGGAAGGTCTACCCTCTTATCTTGATCTGGTTTAGAGATTTTTAGTAATATGGGCGCATGACCAGCCTGCTTAATTTCGCCGCATCTTTTTAAAAGTTCATCTGTGCCCTCTGCAGCTTCAACACCCAGTACTAGACCGCTTTGTATCACGAGAGATTGCCCAACATCGAACTTTGCTATACCTTTTAATATCTTCATGCCAGATTTTATATCATCTAAAGATGCTTTATCTGGCTTTGACTTTGTAAGTGTGCCCTTTGATAGAACTATATCTGTTGCAAGTTTTTCTGGCGCTATAATGCTGAAGCCTTCATTTTCTAAAAACTCTATGATCGCAGTGAGCAAGTTATTGTCGGAAAAACCAGCTTTGATAATTTTTGCAAAGAGTTTTGCGCCTTTTAAATCTAACAAAAGCCTTGCTATATCGGCTCTGCGCACTTTGCCTGCGAGCACAACATGAGACACGCCTTCTTCTTTTAGCTTGTTTATAATTTTGCTTACTGCATGAACCTTGAATGAGTGTAGATTATCTTGAAATAGCTCGAATGTAGTTTCATCCTCTAGACCTATTACGATATAAGGTATATTTTGGTTTTTGCATGATTCTACAACATGGTATGGAAGGTAGCCAGCACCTGAAATAATACCTACTTTTTTAATATCTTTAAGCTGCATTTGATTCTTTTTCCTTATTTGGCTTACACAAACGATTTCCAGAAGATTTGATAAAATCTACAATCTTCATGACATATTCATCATCTTTATATACATTTTCTGCTTCTGCAAGGCGATTTGCAAACAGATCTCCATCTTTTAAGAATATATCATCATAAGCTTTGTTCATCTCGATGATTTGTTTGTTTTGTATGTTACGTCTTTTGAGGCCTATTACATTCAAGCCACTAAGTGATGCGCGCTCTCCAGATACGTTCCCGAATGGTATTACGTCTCCCACAACGCCGCTCATACCACCAATAATAGAATATGCACCAATTTTCACCTTCTGATGTACAGCTGCTAACCCGCCAATAATTGCGAAATCGCCAACTTCTACGTGCCCACCAAGTGCTGCGCAGTTTGCCATAATCACATTGTTTCCTAGTACGCAATCATGTGCAACATGTGCATTAGCCATCAACA
>JAJTIA010000080.1 GCA_021299995.1 Candidatus Jidaibacter sp.
GACATCAACTAATAAAGAAATCTGATATCGTGCTTGTTCAACAGTTTGACCTTTATATTGTGATAAATCGATCTGATCTATGTTTGCCTTTTTAGGCGCTTCTTCTATAACTGGTTGCACAGGTTCAACTTGTTGCTCATGTGGAGCGTCTATAGTTTGTGTGGTAAAGCTTTTTTCTGCAGCACTAAGCGCATTTTTGTAAATTGCTTTTTTGAGTAGTTTGAGTGATAAGTTGTTTAGTTCTTCTGGTAAAATATCTGTGTCTTTTAGTGCAGAGCTTTTCTGGAATATAGCTACTACATGCGTTTCAGGGACATCAACTAATAAAGAAATCTGATATCGTGCTTGTTCAACAGTTTGACCTTTATATTGTGATAAATCGATCTGATCTATGTTTGCCTTTTTAGGTGCTTCTTCTATAACTGGTTGCACAGGTTCAACATATATGATCTCGGGGTGCTGTACTGTAAGAGATCTTAATCTTTGAGCAGCTATAATGCCTTTGTTGTACTGGGCTTCTGTCATTATTTTTGCAACTGGATCTTTCTCTCCATCAGGTATTGCATCTGTTTCAAGCAATACGGCGCCCTGATGCATTATAGCTACTACATTGCCTTCTGCAGGTTTATGTGTCTCTGCAAGGGCTTGCCTCACTTCCTCAACTAGTTTACCTTCATAAAGTGACCAATTATCAATCTGTATCTGCTTCATTTCTATAACTTTTAAAGTCTTTATCTGTTAGTATTATACTAATTAAACGTTAAGGTTTTATTAAGATTATATTTTTCTGTTGTGGTGATATTGAAAAAAAGCGAAATGAGTTGTGGCTCACCTCGCTTTTCGGTTTTTTTATAAGATTGATCACGCTATTAGAATGTCAATCTAGAGCCTACAAGTAGTACATTTGCTCTATTGCCACGAGATGCATCAGCATTTCTGAAGTGCAAGTGTGTCAATTCAGCATATGGTGTAAGGCCAGGAACTAATGCGTAGTCAAATCCTAAAGACACGTAGTAGTTGCTATTGTGCGATACATCATGAGACGCTGTTGTTGCAGGTACGTTAGCAGAGAACACGTTAGCTTTATAAGCTTTAAAAAATGTTAAGCTAGAGTCTAACTTTTCATACTTATATGCTGTACCAATTGTCCAATATTTTGCACCATATTTCTTATTTGGATCTTTTACAGTAGGTGTAGCAGATTTGCCCCAATCGCTATAAGAGCCAGCTAGAGATGCATTTTTATATGTAACGATTGCACCAACTTCATAGATGTTTAAATCTTTGCGAGGTGTGTTGAGAGATTTAGATCTACCATGCTGAGCTGTCGCACCAACTTTGTATCCAAAATCTTTGAATTTGGTTTCATATTGAACGCCAAAATCGAATAGATCTTTGAAGTTTTGATCTTCAGCTTTAGGAGTAGAAGAGAGCTTGTTAACAGTGCCATGTACAGCAATATCAGGTGTAAAGCTTACACCAGCTTGAAAGCCAGAAAATTTTGGTGTGATGTATGTAACTTTGTTGCCAAATGAAATGCAGTCACAGTTTGTTAATAACTCAGGCCATTTAATAAAGTGTGCAGAGTATGAAGAGCCATCAACCATTTTTTTGTTGATCCATTTTGGAGCGTATCCATCGATGCCACCAGGCATTGCAGCTATAGAGTTTGCGTTGATTTGCATTTGTCTAGACACAGAATCGTATGCTCCAACTTCAACGCGACCATATTTTGATTGTACGTATAGCATGGTTTTATCTGCAATTGTATCGTCATCATCAGATGCATCGATAGAAGTGTCCGCATTAATTCTGATCATACCGCCATATTTAAATCCATGAGGGCTTTGGGCTTCAATTTTGATATCAACTTTTGTATCATTGGCAATGCCATAATTCTGCATCTTGCCTTTGCTAGAGTCTAGCACATCAAACTGATTAAATGGTTTACGCTGACTGACTGCCCCAAATTGCGTGTCTATATACCCACCCAACGTGACTTTCATCTTATCAGAAGCTTCTGCGCATGCAGAAAACGAAATTGCAGCTAACATTCCTAACGCTATTTTTTTCATTTTGTTAATTCCTTTTTAATTGAACTGTAAAAAATAAGCATATTTTTAGTTGATGAGCAATATATTGGAATGATTTTATTGCACATATTTCTGATGTGTGATTGAATCGCTACATAGAGAAAAACAAGCCTGTATTGCGTAAAAAACATTTATTAATAGTTTTAATGTCTTATACTGACTTTGAAACTCTTGCGTAATATAATTGATGATCAAAGCTTACAAAGATTGGAATTTGCGGTCAAAGATATTGTTTGCGGCAGTTATACCATTCATCATTGCCTCTATTTTAAGCCTGCCTTATATCATAACCAAATCTATAGAAAGTGCTGAAGCACAATCAAAGGCACTAGTTGATGAGCTGGTTTACAGCACATCTCTTAATATCAAGACAGAGCTAGACAAAATACTATGGGATAGTAACGTACTTTCTAATACGCTGGAGATAATAGCAGATCAACAGAAGCTTGATAGCAATATGATGCGCTCTATACTAAAAAATGTGATTGCTCAAGAGTCTTATATCAAGGGTATTAATGTATTATGGCTAGTAGATAATAAAGGAGATGATTTTCTATCTGAAGACCTAGTGATGATAAATAATAAACTAGCTTATATTACAACTATGGATGCTAAAGCTCCTACAAATACTTTGCCGAAGTGTGACTTTAACGAGGTGATTAAAAGAGTATTAGATGTAGGAGGTGAAATCAATAAGCCTGAGCTTCACCAGTTTTCATTTTTAGATCCAAGCAATATTGAGGCGTCTAAAGGGGAAGCACGTATAGTGGCACATAAACATACCGTTAATAATGACTTGAAGTTTGTATTGGTTGTAGATTACTTTTTAGATGCTTTAGATGATGTTTTGAAAGACATTAAATCTCAGAATGTTTATGGCATATCATTATTAGATGCCAATGGTAACATAGTATATAAAGATGGACCTATCAATTATGATCATAGACTTGATAACAGTCTAGCAAATGCTATGAAAAATAACGAAGAAACCTCTTTAGACGTCTATGAAGAGTCTATCGGCAGTAAGATTTACAATGTTGTGCAACCGATTAACTTTCAGGGAATGGACTCTAGATGGGCTATTGTTTTTACATATTCGTTAGAGCCTGCGAGAGCTGGGATATACCAAAACATGCAATATGTTTTCTTGATAATTGCTTTATGTATTGCTCTTGGTGTTTCGGTATCACTGGTTACTGCTAAGAATATAGCGACCCCTATCACGCAAATTTCAGAGGCGCTTGAAAGTATATCTTTAGGGGAGCATAAAAACGAATTACCTGATATAGATTCATCGGACGAAATTGGTCAAATGATAATATCGGCACATGTATTCAAGCAAAACGCCACTGATTTAATTATAGCCAAGCAACAAGCAGAAGCAGCGAATATTGCAAAAACAGAATTTTTAGCAAATATGTCGCATGAGCTTAGAACACCTATGCATGCAATGTTGAGTTATGCAGAAATTGGATTGTCTAAAGTGGAAGACCAAACTAGTAAATTGTTTAAGTATTTTAAAAATATTCATTCTAGTGGAGAAAGGCTCTTAAAGTTATTAAATGACCTGCTTGATCTTTCTAAGCTTGAATCTGGGAAGGAGACTTTGGTTTTTGCAAAAGAAGACATTGTAAATCTTATCCAAGTGGTGAGGCAAGAGGTTTATGCTCTTGCAAATGCAAAGCATTTATCTATTGATGTGATCAATAATCTCAAGGATCCTGAAATTGTATGTGATAAAGCAAAAATCGCCCAAGTGATTATGAACTTGCTTTCAAATGCGATGAAATTTTCTCCAGAGGGCTGTGTAATATCAGTAGAGCTTTCCAACTTTGATGATAATGTTTTGATCTCTGTATCAGATCAAGGTATTGGGATACCAGAAGAAGAATTAGAGTCTATTTTCGATAAGTTTATACAAAGCTCTAAGACTAACAAAGGTGCGGGGGGTACTGGTCTTGGGCTTTCTATCGCAAAAACAATCATAGACATACATGGCGGTAAGATATGGGCGGAAAATGGTCTGACTGGTGGTGCGTGTTTTAAAGTTTTATTACCAATTGAAAATACACAAGGAGAAGTATGTCCAATAGAATCAATGTCTTAGCTGTAGATGATGAGGAGATAAACCTAGATATCATACAAGAATATATTGGTGAAAGTAATATGGAGTGCATTACTGCACATGATGGGATAGAGGCATTAGATAGGCTAGAATCATCAAATGACAGTGATATAGATGTAATTATATTAGACAGGATGATGCCAAATATGAATGGTATGGAGTTCTTGAAAAAGATCAAAGGCATTAATAAATATAAAGATATACCAGTTATTATGCAAACTGCTGCAAGTGCTAATCATCAAGTGGCGGAAGGAATAGACTCGGGTGTTTTTTACTATCTAAGCAAGCCATACTCTAAAGATGTATTGTTATCACTCATCAAGGCTGCAGATTATGATCATAAACGTAAGAGCGAGATGCGCTTTAAGATAGAGGAATACGCTCAGGCTATGTCTATGATTCAAAAGGGTGAGTTCCGTTTTAAAACTGTGCAAGATGCAAAAATTTTGGCGATTTTAATAGGTAGCTGTATGCCAGAACCAGAGATGATGGCGATTGGCCTGACTGAGCTTATGATTAATGCTGTGGAACATGGTAATCTTGCAATTACATATGAAGAAAAAAGAGAGCTTAAGCTTGCTAATAAGTGGGAAGCTGAGATTGAAGCACGTGAGAAGCTTGCAGAAAATATATTGAAATACTGTGAGATTTCTATTGTGCGTGATCAAGCAGCGGATGAATTTATTGTAAATATCAAAGATCAAGGTAATGGATTTGATTGGACAAAATTCGACAGATTTGATCCTAATAGATTAACTGATCCAAATGGTAGGGGCATTGTTCTTAGCCAAAATTCTGGCTTTGATAATGTGCAATATCTTGGTAAGGGAAATGAGGTGCAGTGCACCGTATCTACAACAAAAGACAAAGGAGAATAGAATGTTTCAAAGTAGTTCACCAGCAACACAATATTTAGAAAATAAAGAGATTATAAGAGAGCTTACGCAAGATAAGTTTGATAGGATTATAGCAGCATTTAAAGGAAACGGGTATGTGTATGGAACAGGTGTCTTTTCAGGTGTTGGTAGCTTGATAGGTGCTGATGGTACTGATTTGGCAGAATATATCAAATCTCTTGAAGAGGATAATATTAATATTGCATTTGCTGTTAATAACAAAAAAATTGTGCTTTTGGATCATATTATCTGGATGATGTGTTCAGAAGAGTCTAGTAAAAATAGGGCTTCTTCTAAAGTATCTGATGCCAAACTTAAAGAGTGCATAGACATACTGCTTCAGAAAAGTGCTTTATTTACTAAAGATATCTATCAACTTGCAATCAAAAAAGGTATTAACTTATTTGAAATGTGGTGTAAACACTATATTCATAAAGGAGATAAGATCTCAGCAAAATCTATATTAGCGGTTCATAATGAAGTAACAAAAAAGGAGCTAGCTGATTTGCTTTACATTTATTATAGATATGAGCAAAAAGATCTTAAGGAGTTGGTCCCAACCAATAATAAAGTTGGTATTGATATATTGCAGATTTATGAGAAAGCTATCAGTGAGAAAAATACAGAAAGTTATGCTGTACAATCTGAGATCTTAAATCACAAGTCTGAAGAGTTAAAAAGATTGACAGAAGCTACAGAAGTTAAGCTAGAGGAGTATAGAAAAGCTTACAATACATCAGAAAAAGCAAAGCGTGAGCATGAAACATTAAAAATAGAATATGTTAAGTTTGAGATACGCAAGCGACAAGAAATCGCTGCAAAATATATGGTTGATTCTTTGAGTTTATCTGAGGATATAGATCAATTAATGAAACAGCGTGCAGAAAATAATTTAGATATATCTAAATTAAAAAAAGAGTTGGACGTGTTTGATGTTGCGCAATTAGAAGAATCAAAAGTTGTCCAGGAAGTAGGACAGGTAAGACAGTTAAACGCAGCTATTACCTTAAGTAAGCAAGAAAGAATCGCTTCTTTATCTTCTGCTAATCAACTAATAGCAGATCAAATTCAAGAAAGGCGAGAAAGTATAGAGCTGTACAGAAAATATTACGATAAAAAACTTGGCGATATACAAATATTGCAGGAAAAATTGCCTGTTTGGGATTCTATGGCTGAGCGTCTAGAAGAATGGGGCGCGCAAGCAAATAGTCGCAATGCTAAAGACTGGCTTTCAAATTTTTTAACTACAACGCACTTGCAATATAAAGGTGTCGATTGCAATCAGTTATGCATAGTTTCTATAGAAAAGCATGCCAGTGCATATTTTGAATGTCTATATTCAGCTGTTCCTATAATTAGTTATAGAAATGACAAAGGGTCTACGATATTGCATCGCTTTTTTGAGTCCATTAACGAAAAAACAAAAGTAGATGATAAGACAAATGCTGAGCATAGCACTATTTTAAATAGACACATCATATTCTCAATGTTGTTCTTATCTGACCTTGTTATTGTAAAGAATGAGGAAGGTAAAACTCCAATAGAAGTTGCATCTGGTTATTTAAAAGGCAAGACTAGCTTTAATGCTATAGCAGATGAGTTTGTGGCCAGAACTTAAGAGTTTTTCCTGAAAATGTAGCCTGTTTTATACGATCTTAGGTTTATACAAAAAAGCGGCTGTATTTTTATAGGATAGCTGCTTTTTTATTCCAATATTTAACCTTATGTTGTATAATCCTCATATATTTATTTATATATGAGTGAATTAGTCGTGGAGCAAGAAACCCAACATCTTAGTAAGTTTATAGATAGTGAGAGATTCAAAAATATTAATGATCAGGCTTTGCGCACACAAATAAAAGAAAAGTATGAAAAATTAAACAATGCATTGTGTGAGCATAACAGTTTATTAGAAGCCCATACTAATGCTTTTGCTACGGAGAACGAATCATTACAAAAGTTAAGTAACCTCCTAGAGGAAAATAATGCATTAAATAAGAAGATTAATGCATTATTAGAAGCGGATAATCATAATCATTACAGAGATTTTATTGCTTTGTTAATGACCTTTGGCATGAACTTGAGCATGATTGCAATAAGCGCGAGATTATCTGCTATGAACCCTGCCATTATATCTGGTAAAGCAGCTGCTGCAATTGCTATTTCACTATATGGCAGCGGAATGGGTGCAGGGATGTTTTGTATGATTCGGAGAGAAAAAAAGGCTCAATTAAAAAAAGCTGATGCCGTGCAAGATGTTGAATCAGGTGAAGGTGAGCATTATTATCACTTAATCAAATATAACGAAAATGCTGCTCTTAGTTTGATAGCTGTGAATAAGTTTGTAACAAGTAAGTTAAACATTCCAAAGAATTGCAATGTAGAAGAGCTACCAGAATACTTGGATCATACGATGGAAATTGTTGAGAATTCATCTAAGAAGATGTGTCATAATCTTGAACTGATAGCAAATGATGAGATAGAAGAGATAGAAGAACGTATTTCAACCGGTGAGAAGTTATCAAATAGACGAAGGCAAGATATTAAATCTATAAAGCCTATACTGTCTCGAAGTACTTTTGATCTACTAAATATAGCTTTTTGTATACCTAACATCTACGGATCTGCCACCCTGTTTGGTGTGAATAACCATGCCATTACTACAACGTATATGATAGGTGTATCTACATCGGTTGCAATACTACTCAATTATTTAGAGAGTCGAGCGGTTGACATGCATGTAACGGATGCTCGCAAAAACGGCTTATCGCATTCCAATAGAATGAACGGATTTTATATTATTTTGACATCCTCTGCTATAGATGGTGCTTTTTCTTTATTTTACGGGTCTTCAGCAATGGATGGGGTAAAACCTATAATAATAAACACATGTATAATAAGTGCATACTTGGTGGCTCATAAAGTTATAGAAGGACCGCAAGAAATTGCTATAGTTGCTTAAAATGTGCCTTCAAAGTAGACGACAGAAGAAATAAGCACTACCCAAATCAATGTAAGTGGTAGCATGATTTTCCAGCCTAGGCGCATTAGCTGATCGTACCTATAGCGTGGAAATGCTGCACGCACCCATATGAATACAAATAAGCAGAAAGCGATCTTTAAGGCGAACCATATGAATCCTGGTACTACAGATAGTGCTTCAATATTGAATGGAGGCAGCCAACCGCCTAAAAATAGAATGCTTGCGATTGCGCTCATTAAGATCATATTTGCGTATTCGCCTAAGAAAAAGAGCGCGAATGACATAGATGAATATTCTACATTATACCCTGCAACAAGCTCTGCTTCTGCCTCAGGAAGGTCGAACGGGTGTCTATTTGTTTCAGCCAAGATAGATATGAAAAATACAACAAACATAGGCAATAGAAGTAATTCTATATGTAGAGGCATGTGTCTATGAGATTCTATAATGTCTGTCAGATTCAAGGATTGAGAGTAAAGCAATACACATATTATAGAGAAGCCTATCGCTACTTCATATGAAACCATTTGAGCAGCAGAGCGTATCGCACCAAGGAATGCGTATTTGGAGTTGCTTGCCCACCCAGCAATGATAATACCGTATACGCCAAGCGAAGAAATTGCTAGTAAATATAACACGCCTACGTTTATATCTGCAATTACGAAGCCTTCTGCCATGGGGATAACAGCCCAGCCAATCATGGCTAGGGAAAAAGTGACGACCGGTGCTATTAAGAATAATGTCTTATCAGCCCCAGATGGTATAATTGGTGCCTTAAACACAAGTTTTAAAGCATCTGCTATAGGTTGTAATAAACCAAATGGACCAACAACATTAGGGCCTTTCCTAAGTTGCATTGCACCTATTATCTTGCGTTCAGCATATGTAAGATATGCAACACATATAATTAAAGGGATTAATACCACTAGTATCTTAAGTAATATTTCCAGAATCAATTCCATTATCGCAAGTGTATATATTTAAGTTGTCGGGATTCTATATTACCTGATTTCTCACTCATTGCAATGACAAATAAACCGCTTGACAAAGTTAATAAATACATATAAAAGACTCTTTCAATCTTGTAATCTTATAAGCTGTTTGCTTTCTAAGATATTAGATGTACTGAAAAGCGAGCAAAAAAGTGAACGTATTGAGCTTTATAAAAGAAGTAAAAGCAGAGGCGCTACGCGTAGTATGGCCTAGCAGGAAAGAGGTTTTAATGTCTCTTGGGCTGGTCTTTGTTATGGTGCTACTCTCTGGGTTGTTTTTTTTGTTGGTGGATTCGTTATTCTTTAAGATGATAAAGTTTATTCTCGGTTAGGGGGTTTTGGTGTCGGCGAAGTGGTACATAGTTAATACCTTGTCTGGTTTTGAGCATAAAGTTGCTCAAATGATAAGGGAGTTTGCCGAAAAAAGAGATTTGTCGAGCAGATTTGAAGAGATTGTAGTTCCTGTTGAGTCTGTAGCTGAGTTGAAGAAAGGCAAGAAGGTTACATCAGAGAAGAAAATTTTTCCTGGCTATATTTTGGTTAAGATGCTTCTGGACGATGCTTCTTGGAACTTAGTGAAAAATATTCCAAAAGTTTCGGGCTTTTTAGGTGGTTCTGGTAGGCCTGTTCCAATACCTGACCGCGAAGTTATGGCGGTATTAAAGAGAGTAGAAGAAGGAGTGGTTGCTAAAGATCTTGATATTTCCTTCGATGTGGGCGAAACTATAAAGATTATAGATGGCCCATTTGAGACATTTAACGGTCTCGTAGACGATGTGGATTTTGTAAAAAAGAAGCTGAAAGTGTCGGTTTCGATTTTTGGTAGAGGTACTCCTGTAGAGTTGGAGTTTTCTCAAGTAGAAAAGATTAAATAAATTTATTAGTGGAGTAATAAAGTGAAAAAGAAGGAAGTATTAGGTACGATTTCGCTTTTAATTGAAGCAGGTAAGGCTAATCCGTCTCCTCCTGTTGGTCCTGCATTGGGTCAAAGAGGTCTGAACATTATGGATTTCTGCAAGAAGTTCAATGATGAGTGTGTAAAATTAAAAATGGAAATAGGTGTTCCTGTTCCTGTTGTGATTTCTTATTACGCTGATAAGTCATTTACGTTGGAGATTAAGCAACCTCCTGTGTCTATTCTTGTTAAGAAAAAATTGAAGCTACCTAAGGGTTCTAAAAAGTCCGGTACAGAATTTGTTGGTGCAATCACATCTGCAGATGCGGCTGAGATAGCGAAGATCAAACTTCAGGATATGGGGCTTGGTGAAGGTGACTTAGAAGCTGGTGTTAAGATGGTTGAAGGCACATGCAGATCAATGGGCGTTAAGGTGGAAGGATAATAGAGGGTTGTTATGTCTAGTAAAAGATTAAAAGCTGCGAATAATTTAGTTGAATCAAACCAAAGATATTCTTTGGAAGAAGCTCTAGATGTAGTAGCAAAATATGCTAAAGAAGCGCAAACAAAATTTAAAGAGTCTTTAGATGTGGTGATTAAGCTTGGTATTGATGCTAAGCAATCTGACCAAATGGTTAGAGGGGCTGTATCTATGCCTAATGGTCTTGGGAAAGAAGTTAGGGTCGCTGTTTTCGTTAAGCCAGAAAAAGTAAATGAAGCAAAAGCTGCAGGTGCTGATATTGCAGGTTCTGAAGATTTAATTGAGGCTGTAAAAAACGGTCAAATGGATTTTGATGTATGTATCGCTACACCTGATATGATGGCTCCCCTATCTAAGCTCGGCAAAGTGTTGGGCCCAAAAGGTTTGATGCCAAATCCTAAACTTGGGACCGTCGCTGAAGATTTTGCAACTGCGATTAAAAATGTTAAAGCTGGTCAAGCTGAGTACAAGAGTGATAAAGCTGGATTAGTTCATGCCGCAATTGGGAAAATTGACTTTGAAAAAAGTGCATTGAAAGAAAACGTTCTTGCGCTATATAAAGCTGTTGTTGATGCTAAGCCTGCGTCTTCTAAGGGTATCTATATTAGAGACTTTTACTTGTCTCCTACTATGGGTCCTTCAATTAGGGTTGACTTAGATAAAATCGTGAGTTAGGATGCTCTGCCGATGTGGTAGAGGAATAATTAATAAAATTAAGGGTTTTTCTTGTGGATAGGAATCAAAAAGTAACGTTAGTAGAAGAGCTGAAGCAAATTTTGCAAAGCTCTGAGATAGTCATTATTACGCAAAATAACGGTCTTACAGTTAGTTCTGCTAACAAATTGCGTCGCCAAGTTAGGGCGTCTCAAGGTTCTTACAGAGTTGCGAAAAATAGGCTGGTTAAAATAGCGCTAAAAGACACTGAATATGAGTCAATGACAGGCTTAATGATTGGTCCAACGGCGGTTGCATATTCTAACGATCCTGTTGGTATTGCAAAGGCTTTAAGTGACTTTTCTAAGGTTGACAATAAGTTAGAGATTAAAGGTGGTGTTATGAACTCTATGTTCTTGACCCCAGATCAAATTAATGCTCTTGCTTCATTGCCTTCATTAGATGAGCTGCGTGGTAAAATTATCGGGTTGCTACAAGCTCCTGCTACTAAGATTGCCGCTGTATTGCAAGCCCCTGCTACTCAGATGGTAAGGGTTGTTGATGCGTATTCAAAAAAGAATTAAAACTACAAAAAAATTAAGGAGATAAAATATGTCTAATCTTGCAAATCTAGTTGAAGAGCTTTCTAAGCTTACAGTATTAGAAGCTGCTGAACTTTCTAAAATGCTTGAAGAAAAGTGGGGCGTTACAGCTGCTGCTCCTGTTGCTATGGCTGCTATGCCTGCTGCTGCCGCTAATGCTGTTGAAGAGCAAACAGAATTCGATGTTATCATCGTTGATGCTGGCGCGAACAAAATTTCTGTTATTAAAGAAGTTAGAGCTTTTGATTCTTCTCTAGGATTAAAAGAAGCTAAAGATCTAGTTGATGCAGCTCCTAAAGCTGTTAAAACTGCTGTTTCTAAAGAAGAAGCTCAAAAAATTAAAGAAGCATTAGAAAAAGCTGGCGCGAAAGTTGAAATTAAATAATTTCGCTATTGCTAACTTTATTGTTCAGGGTATATTAACACAGATGTAATATGCCCTTAATTCGTCTTATAATTAGAAGGTTTTTAGCGTGTCTCAACCAGAAATGTCTTTATCGTTCACCACGAGTAAACGTATGAGGAAATTTTTTGGCAACATTCAAACTGTTGCAAAAATTCCAAACTTAATTTTAGTACAGAAAAAGTCCTACGAGTCATTTTTGCAGTACAGTATTCAATCTGATAAGCGTGATAATTTTGGCCTTGAAAATGTGTTTCGCTCTATCTTTCCAATTAAAGACTATGATGACAGGGCTACTATTGAGTATGTTAAGTATGATTTAGATAAGCCTAAATATGATGTTGAGGAGTGCATACAGCGTGGTGTTAACTATGCTGCTCCCCTAAGAGTTACATTGCGTC
This sequence comes from Candidatus Jidaibacter sp., assembly GCA_021299995.1. Lineage (GTDB taxonomy): Bacteria > Pseudomonadota > Alphaproteobacteria > Rickettsiales > Midichloriaceae > JAJTIA01. Next base: position 12,526 of record JAJTIA010000080.1, read on the forward strand.
TTATCGTTTGGGATATAGACGAAGAGGCTGGTATCAGAGAGATTAAAGGTATTAAAGAGCAGGAAGTTTACATGGGCGAAATTCCGCTTATGACTGCAAGTGGTACATTTATTATCAATGGTGCTGAAAGGGTTATTGTATCTCAAATGCATAGATCTCCAGGTGTGTTTTTTGATCACGA
>JAJTIA010000063.1 GCA_021299995.1 Candidatus Jidaibacter sp.
TGTTTGTATCAAGATCATCCATCATATTTCTTATTTCTCCGTCTCGAATCTCCATCGCTACTCCGGGTTTCGCTCTCTAAAAAGTGAAGGCCTAAAAAGCACTGATCGTCTGAAAGCTAGGTCAATAGAGGGTTTTGGGACATGCGTATCTTCGCGCCCAGTGTTCCCATGTATCGGAGATGGAGAGGCCAAAAATGGAGATTTTGGGTGTCAAATGGTAAAATTGGAGAAAGCGAGGTACGGGTCTAATGCTGAGTCAAAAAGCTGGAAAGCCGGCAGGTAGTGGGGTTTCTGGATTGCTTCACTGCGTTCGCAATGACGGTGAGAAAAGTTATTTCTCAAAAATCTGGCGGAGTGGAGAGGATTCGAACCTCCGATACGGTGTGAACCGTATAACGGTTTAGCAAACCGCCGCCTTCAGCCTCTCGGCCACCACTCCTTAAGCGAATTAACGCTAAAGAATAGTACAGCAGTTTTTCAAAAACTCAATAACTAGATTGCAGTTTTACAATAAAAATCGCCCCTTATTCACACCACACCTAACTCTAAGCATGAGCTTTTTCGTGCTCAATCAACCATTTCTTTCGAATAATGCCACCACCGTAACCACCAATATCCCCATTCTCTCTAATAATCCGATGGCATGGTATTATAATCGCAAGCTGATTAGCACCATTTGCATTTGCAACAGCTCGATAAGACGATGGGCGCCCAATCTTCTCAGCCTGCTCCTTATAACTCCTAACAGATCCATATGGTATTAGCATCAACTCATTCCATACGCGTTGTTGAAATGGGGTTCCCATAAGATGGATAGGCGTTTTAAACTCTTTTAACTTCCCATCAAAATACTCGCCAATCTCAGATGTTATAGATTCAATCACCCATGTCGTACCTGGAATTATCGATGCACATACATTCCTCCTTAGACGCTCCACCTCAGGCTCTAAGCCTCTCCTATCCACACATTCTAGCAAGTATAATTGATACTCATCAGCAATCGCAACCATTGGGCCTAGCTTTGTATCGATCCACGATGCTTTTAAAATTAGATGATTTTTATTAAGCTTAGTAGGTGTAGAGCCCATAATTTTATAAAAAGCGTCACGAAAGCCACTGCTAGATTCGTATCCAGCATCTAATTGCGCATCAATCACAGGTTCGCCTTCTCTTATTTTGTTTATAGCAAGCCCTATTCTACGTGCTCTAGCGTATGCTACAAATGTCATGCCAAAACGTTTTTTAAAATTGCGGCGCGCTGTTGAAGCATCCACAGATAAGGCATCAAAATCTGAATCTATCCATCTTTTCGAGGGATCAGCTTCTACCGCTTCTACTAAAGTACGAACGAGATCTGATAAACTATTTGGATTAGAAAGAGGATCACATCTTTTACATGGCCTAAACGATGCTAAAAGTGCTTTTTGAGCAGTTTTATAAAATTCACAGTTTTCAAGCTTTGGCTTTCGTGCAGAACATGTGGGCCTACAAAACACTCCTGTTGTTTTTACACCCACAAAAAAAACACCTTCATATTCTATATTTTTATCAAGTAGTGCTTTATAAAATTCTGATCTCTCTTGCTCAGTTATCATTAGGCAGTGCATAATAGTTTTTAGTGACAATTTATTTTATAATATATTCTCACTATACTGACTCTATAAAAACGTGCGACCGAAATTCAGGCATTGATTATATTTATCCGCTCAGTTCTATCGATATAGATATTTTAATAGTGGTTAGGTTCACACCACTCTGCAAACTTAACCACCTAAACCTGCACATAAATTATTTGCGTGCTCTATGATCAATTCAAGTACTAGTTGAATGTTCTATGCACTAGGTCTTCTAACAATTTGTCTACAATATTAATCACCTTGGAGCTCGCCTGATACTGCCTTTGTGCAAAAATCAATTTTGTTAGCTCCCCTGCGATGTCCACGTTCGAGCCCTCAAGCGCTCCAGATACAAAACGACCAGCTCCATCCATGCCAGCTTCTTTTAAGTTCATAGGTCCCGAATTTATACCGATCATATAGACGTTACCAGGGAGTGCAACAAGACCATTTGGGTTAGCAAAATCGCCTAAAGGAATTTTGTAAATCTTTCTTGTCATACTATTACTAAATGCAGCAATAATCCAGCCATCTTGATCTATTTGTATACCTGTTAAGTTACCTGTTGAAATACCGTTTTGATCAGACTTCTTAACAGAGTAATTACCAGAAACCTGTCCTAAACCATCTGTGCCACCAAAACTACCCCAATCAAACTTAATGTTACTAGGATTAGCACCGATCACGTTAGACCAATTAATATTTAATGCTTGATCAATCCCTGTGAGCATACGAGCTTCTGATGTATCTTGCAAACCAAGTGCGTTTGCAATACTGTCAACAGACCCAGTGCCAAGAGGCGCAGCTATTGTAGAGGTAGTACCACCAAATGTGACATAAAAGTTAGAGTTCACAGGATTAATTCGTAACTGGTAAGTATTCTTTGTAGAACCTGGTACAACTTCTGCATGGATAGCATTAGGCCCTGTAGTCTCATTGATTTGTGCAGCAAGCTCAGCCAAAGATTCAAAGCTATTTTCAGCAATGTTATTAGCAGATGTGATTCCAAGGTTTGTGCCGACTGTACCTGTCTGTCCAAATGATACAGATTTAGTTTTATCTGCAGCTCGTATGTTCATATGATATTGTAGTAACAACGGATCATATATAATTTGGGCAATAGCAGCATCTGAACCTGATGTTGCATTAATTTGATCTGCTATATTCTGCAACACAACCAAATTATTTGCACCATTACCCCGCGCAATATTATATGTTGTAGAACCAACAGTAATATCTAATGTATCAGTTGCAGTCCCCGTGTAACCTGTACCAGCACCTGATACATTTGAAGTTGTTGCAATCATAGAACCATATGTGAATGTATGAGCTGTAACCCCTACATTTACAGTCAGCGTTTGGCCAGCTGTTGCTCCTAGTGGTCCACTCATTGAACCCATATTTTCGGTATATGCATATTGTGTGCATGGCTGAATGCTTGAAAAATGACCCTTTCCATCAAACACAACCTCTCCTGCCATCAATAAACCATCTGTCCTACCTGGTATATTGACTGACTGTTTGTCATTTGCATACACTTCTATAGCCCATCTATTTACATCCTTTTTGAGGAATGCAACCATCAGGTTTTGCTGATTACCCATAGAATCAAAAATTGTGATATTCTGACTAAAATGCGATTGAATATTGCCACTCGACATATTCATAGTAGCATTATAAGGATCATATAAAGACTGCAAATATCCTGCTTTCAACCCGAATTCCGATAAGAAATCACTACCCTTACCTAAAGGCTGGTAATTGTTAAATGCTACAGGAGACATAGCTTGAATTGTGATTGTAGCCCCAACAGATTCACTATAGTTTAAAGTTGATGTAATGCCTATATTATTGAGCGCATCAGAAAGCTGCTTAGTTGTTGCGAATCTTGCAACCGTTACACCTTCAGAATCTGGAGAAAACGAAGCAATATTTTTGGAATCATCCAAACCAATCTTATTTCTAAATGATAAATTACCAGAAAATGTAACACTTTGACTAATATTAGTTGGAGAGATCATCAACAAAGAACTACCATTAAGATTTACAACTCTAGCTGTCAACCCATCAGTACTTGCAGTGTTTGTATTAATCTGAAATGCTATATTTTCAAGCACAGCTCTATTTGTAGTGCCTGCACCTCTTGTAACAGATAAAGAGTTTGTACCATATTGTAATGTGATGTTATCTGTGGCAAGTTGACCAGATACACCAGCAACTATATCATTAGCAGAGTCTGTAAAAGCATAAGTCTCTGCGAATCCCCCGTATATTATTTTTTTCGTTTCCTTGGTTCCATCAGACTGACCAATTGTAATCTCTAAACCCTCTCCTTGAGTTAAATTATTTGCAGCATTTGGATACAAAATATCAGTTGGAGCCAGAGCAAAGTTATAACGAGAACCAGTGATTCCAGAATTCATTATATCTATTGTCTTAACACCACCAGCAACAACAGATTCGTTAGATCTAAGATTTGCACCAAACACAATTTCTGTCGTAGCAGCTGCTTCCGATACCCACTGTGTTGTATTAACATCTCCAAGACTAGATAAAAGAGATTTAGCTTGGGGCAAATTCTCGTTTGCATCCACACCCCACGCTAGTAAATAGTACCCAGAAGCGTTGACCAGTCGGTTTGTAGCATCCTTTCTAAATGAAAGATCTCTAGTCATATATATATTTTTTGGATTACCGTTTGCATTAAAACTATCTGTTACTACCACAAAACCGTTACCATCGATTGCTAAATCTGTTGCTATATTAGTTTTTTCTACGTCACCCTGACTATCTATTAACTGCCTTGTATGAGATATGACACCTCCAACGTTGCCGCTTTGAGAATTCACTATACTTTGGCCTTTGCTTTCTATCATTTTATAACCATTAGTATCTGTGTTAGATATGTTACCAGATACTATGCTAGTCCTTTTAGATGCATCGTTCATGCTAGACAGAGATGCGTTAATAGCGTTATTAAATGTCATGTTTAATTCAATAAAAATTTTCGTGCATAACATTAAGCAATACGCATGCCAAATTCACAAAATCTTCATGATATATATAGAAATTAAAATCACTTATAGCGTATTAAACCTACTATACCCGCGATCACAGAGATAAATATCAAAACAATTGAATAATATATATAATCGAAGTGCTTTAAAGCGAGTTGGTTCAATAGTAAAAGACCTGTTATCAGACATATAGACGCAACACCAGCTTTCAGCTCTTGTTTAAAGGCAAGCTGTCTCTTTGAAACACTTTTAAACATAATACTACATACCACTATAGATAGAACAAGATTTAACAATGGCCAAGATATTCTTTGCATAGCGATCACGATATGAGTCTTGATTTGGTGCTCAGTTTTTCCTTCTCTTTCCAATAAGTCAGACAGAAACATTTCATTTACATCTATGTAACGCTCTTTATCTTCTTGTTCATTTAGTAGATTAAACTTATAGCTACTAAAAAACGCCAATGATATATTGCCACTCTCATTATCATCTAACTGCTTTGTGCCATCCATCAGTATAAAACTTATACCGTTGTCTGTCTTGTATAGCTTGCCAGAGCTTGCTGTGATAGTGATAGGCTTATTTGAATTTCTAAAGTCGTATATAAAAATCCCAGTAAATTCATTCTGCGAAACTTTTTTATCAATATAAACCGTTATATTACTATTCTGAGTATTAAAAACTCCTTCTTCAAAAGCAGAAAAAATAAACTGATCCTTTATCAAATGCTGCATCTCTTTAAAATATCTATACGAATTGGGCAAGAGATAGAGAGAGACAATAAAATGAACAAGCATCACTCCTGTTAAGATAGCAACAAAACCTTTGAATATCTGAACATCGGAAAGACCAGAGCACTTCAAAATCTCTATCTCATGATCTGCATTGAGATTATGAACAGTAATAATAAGCGCTAAAAACAATGCAATTGGTATGCATACATAAGCCATTGGGAGTATCAAAAAACTAGAAATCTTTAAAAACATCAAAAAATCAACACTGCCAGATGTAATAAGCTCTATAAACCTGAGTGATTGGGTAAGCCATACTATCGATATCACCACAAACAGCACAACTGCAAATGATACAAGTAATCTCCTGTTTAGATATTTAATATAAATAGGCATCATTTTTAATTGTTTGAGTTCTTAGCCTAAATTCATCATCATTTGATCTAGAAAACTCTGGATAATCCACCTCTGGATCATGCTCTCTAAACTGATTATATACGAGACCAGCATAACCTACTGCATCCTGATAAAAGGATGCTTTCTGCATCAAATCTATAAATTTAACCTTATCTAATATCACTAAAACATTTTGCATTCCAGCATTTATTCCTAAAGTATAAAGTTTAAAATGTTTTGGATTAGCTTTTTTAAAAGCAGATAAAATAGACTTATTTGTAATAAGCTTTTGCATAATATTCATACAGTATGAGTGAGAAATCTCATATCCCTCTCTAACATGACCATAATACTCGTTCGTTAGCTTCATTTTAAAAGCTAGTATTTTGGTCTCACCTTTTTTCATCATTGTATCGTACAATGTGATTGTATCTATATTCTGATCCTGTAATGATTCAAGAAAAGCCTTTGGATGATTTATATGTTTTTGCACAATAATATTCCATGGAACAAGTCTTTGCTTTTTTTTATACCGCATCATAATCCTTTTAGAAACTGGCTTATCCATGTCTTTTCTGTCACGCTCAACAAAAAGTGGTGCAGCGGCAGATAGCAAATGAGTCTCAAATCCAGCATGCTTATATAACGCGACCAACTCTCGATATCGCTTATCGTAAGGAATACCTGTACCATCTCTAAAATAATTATATCTATCTTTCAAAGCGATAGATGTGGCTTGCGCAACAATTGCAGAGGCATAAAGTGCCAACGATTTATAGTCATCAGAATGGTGCCCGCACTCTATATAAAAGTCGTAAAGCTTTGATGTGGCACGAGCTGTATCCATAGAAAGCCTCACTAAATTACTCTTAACAATTTCATTAGCCTGCTTTACAAGAGATGATTTACCAGAACCAATGCCACCCATAGACAAGAAAAAATGAGGAGCCCCAGACTTAATAGGATGCGCATCTGCAAACACTCTCTTTATCACTATTTGTATATATGATTTCAGTGATGATATACGTTTTAGCACAGACTCTGTCAGTATAGGATGCTTAATATTTGAATCTGGCAGATCCAATACAGATATAGAATGTGTCTCTAAAATCTCACCCAAAATAGGCAATTCTTTATCTAAAGAAAGCCCTGTCAGATAATCTACAGTGAGGCAAACAAGAGGTATTTCATCACCAAAAGGCATACCATCAAGAGTACTAAGTGGGTTATCATTATTAAACAAGTAGGTACTTATTGCATCCCTTTCAACCGTGAAATCTGCAGGACACCCTCCTCGTTTTAAAAATTTCTCTAATGCAAACATCGCAAGATCTATCTCAATCAACCCACCATTTTGCGTAACAAGATATGTATTGTCATAGGTTAAAAACTTATGCCCGCAAATTTCTATGCTAGCATCTGGTAATATTGGCCATTCATCATTTATAAACTCTTTGGAATGATCGGTAGAGCATGCGACAGACAGCTGCTCATACAACTTTTCAGACATATCTGAAAGGGTAAGATTGTTGTATAAATCCGCATCTACAGTCCTAAAATCTATTGAGCCAGTTGCTATACCTACTTCAAGCAAATGATCTGACAGCGCTATAATGAATCTTCTCGCAGTAAAATGATTACCTTTTTTAAAAGGCCTGTATTCTGTAAAACACTTAAAAAACACAGCTATTGCACACGCAATCTTCTTCAAATCTTTGTCTGCTTCAAGCAACCCATTACTAAGATTGACGCAGATCTTTTCTAATTGCTTCTGATCCACATCATTTTCTAAAAATGGAGAAAAAAGCCCACCATTTATAAGAACCAAAGCAGCATAAAGAGTTTTATAATGAAAATTATCTATCTTAAGTTCCAGGTATTTTGATACGCAAAGAGCTATGGAAATGTCTAAGTTTGAATGATCTGCGATTTTAAAATGCGAACTCATATTTAAGCAACGTTAAAAATATTTTCATATAAATCAAGCAAAAACAAAATAGACGTCAAAAACCCGTAACATCTTGTATATAAATAACTATTCTAAACCACAAATATATCTATAGCAATCTTCTAAAAATCATTGTAAAAGTGTGTAGCAATAAAAAATTTTAAGGGACGCTATGAACAAAAGTGAAGCTCTAAAAGCAGCATTAAGTCAAATTGAAAAATCGCATGGTAAGGGCTCTATAATGAAGCTAGGTGCAAATGAAAAACTTGAAATAGATTCTGTTTCATCTGGTTCAATTAGCTTAGATATGGCGCTTGGCATAGGTGGCTACCCTAGAGGCAGAATTATTGAAATCTTTGGCCCAGAAAGCTCTGGTAAAACAACTCTTACATTACATGCAATTGCTGAAGCTCAAAAAGCTGGTGGCACATGTGCATTTATAGATGCTGAACATGCACTAGACCCTATATACGCACAAAAACTTGGTGTAACATTACAAGATCTTATAGTCTCACAGCCAGATACAGGTGAGCAAGCATTGGAAATTACAGACACATTAATAAGATCTGGTGCTGTGGACCTAATAGTTGTAGATAGTGTTGCAGCGCTCACTCCTCGCGCTGAAATCGAGGGTGAAATGGGTGATAGCCATATGGGTCTACAGGCTCGTCTGATGAGTCAAGCACTCCGTAAGCTTACTGCATCTATTTCTAAATCAAACGCGATCCTTATTTTTATCAACCAAATACGTATGAAAATTGGTGTGATGTTTGGCAATCCAGAAACAACAACAGGTGGTAATGCGCTAAAATTCTACGCATCTGTGCGTGTTGATATAAGAAGAGTAGGCTCTATCAAAGATAAGGACGAAGTAATAGGAAACCAAACACGTATTAAAATCGTTAAGAACAAGGTAGCACCTCCGTTCAAAACAGTAGACTTAGACATTCTATATGGTGAAGGTATCTCAAAAATTGGCGAGATTATTGACCTGGGTGTCAAAGCAGACATCATAGAAAAATCTGGCTCTTGGTTCTCATATAATAATGAACGCATTGGCCAAGGTAGAGAAAATGCTAAGCAACATCTAAAAGATAACCCAAAAATTGCTGAAGAAATTGAGGCAAAATTGCGTAAGAGCAGTAGTGATATCTCAGATAAACTATTAGATGTAGCAGCAGTTGGAGACTCTGCAAATGATGATCTGGTGGCAACGGATGTGTAAATCTAAGAGATTTTGACAGTATAAGTATGCTGCAAATCAATCAAGATTCATCTATTAGTGATGATGTAGTTGCTTATGCATTGACCTTGCCAGCAGACTTTGACTCTATTATCAATTCTGCAGGGGGCCATTGCTGTCAATATATACACAATATCTCTATACTCCTTCAGCACCCTAGCATATCTGTTATTCAGTTAAAGGATTTAGCTTCAAATCAACCATATGCACTCAGAGAGTTATTGAAATATGCACAAGCTGTTGTGCATTATATTAAAACACATAACCTCTCAATAGATGATATTGCCTCTATTTCCAAATATCAAAATA
>JAJTIA010000010.1 GCA_021299995.1 Candidatus Jidaibacter sp.
CAATTTACAGATACCATAGAACTTATAGAATGCGCTGCATTTTATCTACTTATTGACCTATATTCAAGCTTTAGTTACAAATTCGGATAAAAACAGATAGACTTTTATATCTGAAGGTGTAAGTATTGTTTTACGAAATCAATGTTAAAATATGGTAAAGATATGAAACATCCTACTATCATCGCATTATTTGCTGCAACTGCTATAAGTGCTTCAAGCTTTGCATTTGCTGAGCAATCTGCAAATGTAAATAGACCTATAGCTCCGGCCAATGAAGCCGCTCAAGCTACACAAGCCGCAAATACAACGCCTCAAGTGCAAGATTCAACAGATGTCACAACACCGGCTCCTACCGCAACTCCTAATATTACGTCCGATGTTAACTCTGCGGTAACTCCTGCCACAGATACACAACACACACCTGTATATCCTGTAAGCGAGATGCCAAAAGCTGATAAGTCTTTCGTTGCAAAATTAAACGAATTTTACAATGCAAAAAATATCGATGGCATAGTGGATATGTATTCTAAAGACTTCATTGTAGCAAATGCGCATGGCACAATCAAAAATGCTGAAGATTTGAGAAAAATGCTAATCGATATGCTTGCAAATCCAAACTATTCTACAGGCTCTTTAGCTACAGTTGATTACATGAGAGATATAGCACCAGGTGTGGCTGTATTTGGCATAGATACTACAGCTCCAGCTTCTGACCCTGCAACCGGTGAGATGAAGTCTTATGTGACAATGACTGTTAAATATGAAAACAATGACTGGAAAATTGTTTCAGAACAAGTATCTCATAAAATGAGTATTATGCATGCTAAACCAGAACACAAAGAAGAAAAGCAATCTAGCGGTCTTATGACAGCGATTGCAGCTATTCTTGGTGTATTAGTTGGTTATTTAGGTGGTAAATTCTTTGGTAGAAAAGATGAAACAACCATCACTACTACTACTAAATAATCAAGATCCCTTTTAAAATATTTAAAGCGCTAAGCTGTCAAAGCTAGCGCTTTTTTTTACTTCTAGAGCATTATAAAATAGCATGTCTGTTTCAAAGGATCGCCACTACATTTGTGATGATTACGCTGCAGAGGTACTCAGGACTGGCAAAGCCAAAGTGCTTCTGGGGGCAACGATTCTCTCAATGCAATATCATTTTTATAGCTGTTCACTCTCTCATAATATATCTATACCTTGATCAGAATGATTTTTCAAAAACTCGTTCAATTCAGCAAACCTAGCATCAGCATGCTCACCAATCTTAATAGACCACATGGAATGATTAGCATTATCTATTTGACTCACCTGAAGTGATTCGATCGCAATTCTAACACCATCAACGTCATATATAGCACCAGCAATTTGTGCTGGAAATTTAGACATTTCAAGATTTAATACAGGCAAATCCTTAAGAGCCATTTCATATCTTGCAAGCAGTGCGTCGTAATTCTCTAAACCTTTTGCATCTGTAGCCTGTACTACATGTCTTGCATTGTTGCAATAAATAGCGTGTATTGTGTTATTAGCCTCTAAAAAACTTTCTAAAATAGTCTTTCTATAATCTGCAAAATCCGTTGCAACATACATCTCTACTTCATCAAGTTCCTTACCTTCCGATCTCAAAAAAGGTGTCGGCATTCTAGGAGTAATGATATAAGACTTCACTAATTCGCATACGCCATTGATCTTTGCATCCGTTAGGGTTTTCTCCAAGATCCCTTGCATAATAACGTAAGCAGGCCTAAGATATTTATCTAACCCAAGATGCGATGATACACCTTTCTCTACCATACGATTTAAAATCTGAGACATGGTGTGAAATACTTCGGGATGTCTTTGAGCTAATAGTTCTGTTTCTTTCTCAAAAACTTTTTGAATGCCACTCATTAAAAGTTCAGGATTCATTTGTTCTGTACGCATATAATAAACCGATAATGCAATTAATAGCCCAACTTTATCATATACACTACATATTACAACTTCAATCACTCTTAAAGGCAGTTGATTCAGCTATATCTCATAAAAAATTCATTCATCTGCATTACTTTATAGTAAATTAAGATGAGGATTGCGGTTTAAAGAAAGCTGTTAATGCATAGAATCATTCATTAAATTGTGTAATGTTTTCCTTAATCCACCTTTTTATATTAGCCCAGAATTTCTCTATCGGATTTAAATCAGGCGAATATGGAGGTACAAATATCAATCTACATCCAACAGACTCTATCAATTCTTTCGTCTTTTTAGATTTGTGAAAAGCAGCATTGTCCATAATAACAACCTGACCTTGGTCTCATATCTCAAACAGAAAAAGTGATGTATTTGGGTGAGTAATATGTCAACTATGACATCCCTATCTCTTCATATTTCCCAGGTTTTGGCGCATACACATCAACCATTTCCTCTATAGCTTTTCTAACAACATCGCATACAAACTTATTCTCATTTAAACCTGTACACATAAAGCCTAAATTAAACACAGTTGTAATGAACACACATTTATATGCATAGATATTTGCAGAGCTATATAGATCAATCTTCTCATCATTCTTAGATTGCGCCTTCTTAGCATTATACCATAAATCTAGGCATATCTTAACAGCAGCAGAACGCAAAACACCTATCACATTATAAGAGACCATAGAATTCAACAAAATTGTAGTTGGCATTTGATTTAGCATCGCTATCACATCTTGTTCACTTAGAGATGGTTCTTTAGACTCTTTTGTAGCTACGCTCTTATAAGGCTGTTTTTTATCGTATTCCGCTCTATCCAAATATATAAGAATTCCATTAGGAATCATGCCTGCAACCATCTCTGTAAGAATTGGGGCGCCTGTACGCTCCGCAATAGCATTAGTTACATAAGCCTCTAAACATGACCTAATAAAAGTAGACATCGCGATATTTGATACACTTGTATAAAG